>CAYVUO010000001.1:0-16343 GCA_964454715.1 uncultured Bifidobacterium sp.
GCAGCTCACCGACCAGTACAAGGTCGCCACCCCGGCCAACTGGACCGACGGTGAGGACGTCATCGTCGGCGCTGCGGTCACCAACGAGGAGGCCGACGCGCTGTTCCCCAAGGGCTACACGACGATCAAGCCCTACCTGCGGGTGACGCCCCAGCCCAACCGCTGAACGCGACTGCCCACGAGCACGAGGGGGACGGGCCACGCGCCCGTCCCCCTGCGCGTCCGCCCCCGTAGGCTCTTCGCTCGTGACCACCACGACTCCCCCCTCACCCGCGGTCTCCACGGCCGCTGCCCACACCGTCGACCTCTGCAAGATCTACGGACAGGGCGAGACCCAGGTGACCGCACTCGACAACGTCAACGTCGAGTTCGAGCGCGGACGCTTCACCGCGATCATGGGCCCGTCGGGAAGTGGCAAGTCGACGCTCATGCACTGCGTCGCCGCTCTCGACACGATCACGTCCGGGAAGATCTTCATCGGTGACGTCGACCTGAGTGAACTCAACGACAAGCAGCTCACCCGCCTTCGTCGCGACAACATCGGGTTCGTCTTCCAGGCGTTCAACCTGATCCCGACGCTGACCGCCGCCGAGAACATCACGCTGCCGGTCGATCTCGCCGGCGGTCGGATCGACCGTGAGTGGCTCGACACCGTGGTCGACGCCGTGGGTCTCGCCTCGCGGCTCTCGCATCGGCCGAGCGAACTCTCCGGCGGCCAGCAGCAGCGCGTCGCCGTGGCCCGCGCGCTCGCCAGCCGCCCGAACATCGTGTTCGCCGACGAGCCCACCGGCAACCTCGATTCACGGAGCGGCACCGACATCCTTCGCTTCATGCGCACCGCCGTCGATTCGTTCGGTCAGACGATCGTGATGGTCACGCACGATCCGAACGCGGCGAGCTACGCCGACCGCGTGCTGTTCCTGGCCGATGGTCGCATCGTCGACGACATGGCCTCACCCACCACCGAGGCCGTGTTCGATCGCATGAAGCGCTTCGGGGACTGACGTGCTGAGAGTCACGCTGCGCGGACTGCTCGCGCACAAGGTCAGGCTCATCGCCACTGCCCTCGCAGTTCTGCTCGGCGTCGCGTTCATGTCGGGCACCCAGGTGCTCACGGCCAGCATCAGCGCCAGCTTCGACAAGGTGTTCGCCGACGTCTACAGGTCGATCGACGTCGTGGTTCGCTCCAGCAACAAGGTCGAGACGCCATTCGGCTCGCAGCGCACCCGCATCTCCGAAGGCGTGCTTCCCACCGTGCAGGCCGTTCCCGGCGTGGGTGCCGCCGAGGGCCAGGTCGTCGGACAGGTGAAGGTGCTCGACAAGAGGGGTGAGCCCCTCGTCGCCCCCCAGGGACCGCCCAACTTCGCCTTGAACTGGCTCACCTCGACCCAGCTCAACGGCTGGACCGTCGTCGACGGCCGGGCGCCGACCGGCGCCGACGACATCGTGCTCGATGCCAAGAGTGCGAAGGATGGGGACTTCGCCGTCGGTGACACGGTGAAGGTCTCGGTCACCACCGGCGTGAAGGACTTCCGCCTCGTCGGCATCGCGAAGTTCGGCAAGCTCGAGACATGGGGAGGCGCGCAGGCGGCACTGTTCACGACGTCGACGGTGCAATCACTCGTCGGTGAGCCCGGCACCTACAGCTGGATCTCGGTGGCCGGCGATGGGAACGAATCGCAGTCACAGTTGCAGGCTGCCGTGGCGAAGGCATTGCCTGCCGGCACCGAGGCGATCACCGGCAAGGAGTTCACCGAGGAGAGCCAAGACGCCTTCCAGAAGATCATCGCGATCTTCGGAACCTTCCTGCTCGTGTTCGCGCTCATCGCGCTGTTCGTGGGCTCGTTCATCATCTACAACACGTTCTCGATCATCGTCGCCCAACGCACACGTGAACTCGCACTCCTCCGAGCGATCGGCGCGAGCCGCCGACAGGTGATGACATCGGTGATCATCGAGGCGCTCGTCGTGGGTCTGCTCGCCTCGATCATCGGCATGGGACTCGGGATCCTCCTGGCGATCGGGCTCAACTCCCTGATGCAGGCCATCGGGTTCTCAGGCCCCGACACCCCGATCGTCGTTCCGGCTTCGGCCGCGATCTCGTCGATCCTCGTCGGAACGTTCATCACCGTCGCCTCGGCCATCTTCCCGGCACGACGGGCGGCCACCATTCCGCCCGTGGCTGCCATGCGCGACGTCGCGATCGATCGCACTGGCGCATCACGGCGTCGTGTGATCGCGGGTCTGATCGTCCTCGCCGTCGGTGCATTCCTGCTCTGGCGTGGCCTGTTCGGTGGCGGTGACTACTCGCTGCAGATGATCGGCGGCGGAGCGTTCTTCGTGTTCATCGGTCTCACCATCCTCGGCCCCACCGTCGCCGCACCCCTGGCGCGGGTCATCGGTTGGCCCATCGACCGCTTGCGCGGCATCAGTGGCCAACTCGCCCGCGAGAACGCCATGCGCAACCCACGTCGCACTGCGACGACTGCTTCGGCATTGATGATTGGCATCGGTCTGGTGGGCTTCATCGCCGTGACCGCGGCATCGGTCAAGGCTTCGACCGTCGAGGCGATCGATCAGTCGGTGAAGGGCCAGTACGTCGTGACCACCGAGGGGTTCGGACCCACCGCCCTTCCGCAGTCCCTCGCCGACGAGGTCGCTGCCGATCCCTCGGTCTCATCGGCGGCGGGCATCGCGGCGACGTTCGCCAGGATCGCCAACTCCTCGAAGGTGGTGCTCGCGAGTGATCCGGCTCAGCTGAGCAAGGTCATCAGGTTCACCGACGTGGAGGGCTCGTTCGCCTCCCTGAAGCCCGGGCAGATCGCCGTGCCCGAGAGCGTGGCCAAGGACAAGGACCTCCAGATCGGTCAGACGATCCCCGCGACCTTCCTGCAGGCAGGTGACGTCGAATTCGTCCTGGGGTCGATCTACAAGACCGACTTCCCGATCCAGGGAAGTGGCTGGATCATCACCACCGAGCAGTTCGACCAACTCGTCCCTCCCGACATGCAGACGTTCAACTCGATCTACGTGCTCCTCAAGGACGGATCGAAGGCTGGCATCGAGGCTGCACAACCGGGTCTCGACGCGATCGTGTCCAAGGTGCCCGGGGCCAAGCTGCAGAACCTGTCCGAGTTCAAGAAGGCGCAGACCGATCAGGCCAACCAGTTCCTCGCCATCGTCTACGTGCTGCTGGCACTCGCACTCGTGATCGCGATCGTCGGAGTGGTCAACACCCTGCTGCTCTCCGTCTACGAACGCACCCGTGAACTCGGTCTGTTGCGCGCCGTGGGAATGAGCCGTCGCCAGGTGCGTTCCGCCATTCGCCTCGAGTCGGTCATCATCAGTCTCATCGGCACCGTCGTGGGACTCGTCATCGGACTCGCCTTCGGCTGGGCACTCGTGAGTGCGCTGTCCGATCAGGGCATCACCGCCTTCGCCATCCCGTGGAGCCAGCTCGTGGTGATCGTGATCATCGCGGCGCTCGCCGGCATCGCCGCCGCCACCTATCCCGCATTCCGTGCCAGCCGTCTCGACGTGCTGCGGGCGATCTCGGCCGAGTGACATGGCGCACGATCCGAGGTCGCTCCCTCCCGAGATCATCACGTTCCTGACCGAACGCCATCTCGCCACACTCACCACGATGCGTGCCGATGGCACACCCCATGTGGTGGCCGTCGGCTTCACCTTCGATGCCGAACGTTCACTCGTCCGCGTCATCACCTGGGCCGGTAGTCGCAAGGCTCGCAACGTCGCTGCGTCTCCCGGTTCACCGGCCGCCGTATGTCAGGTCGATGGCGGAAGGTGGCTCACGCTCGAGGGTCGGGCCACGGTCACCGGTGAACCGGAGCCCGTCGCCGAAGCAGTGCGCCGGTATGCCGAGCGCTACCGCGAGCCCAAGCAACGTGATGATCGGGTCGTGATCGAGATCGCCGTCGATCGTGTGCTCGGGCGGGGCTGAGAGCCCACCCCGTAGACTCGCCACCATGTCGGCACCGGTCCAGCGCGAGTGGCATCCCGCCTTCGAGGAGTACTGCGAGACCATCTTCGAGTTGCGCGAGGACGACGTCGACGTCATCCAGGCCCGCATCGCCGAACGACTCGAGGTCTCTCGCCCTGCCGTCTCCGAGATGGTGAAGCGGATGGAGCGCGAGGGACTGGTGACCACCACCGCGGGTTCGATCCGACTCACCGAGGTCGGTGTGGCGCTCGCCGAGTCGGTCGTGCGTCGCCATCGATTGGCCGAACGCTTCCTCACCGACGTGCTCGGTCTCTCGTGGGCCGACGCACACGTCGAAGCGGGCCGGTGGGAACACGTGATCTCGCCGACGGTCGAGGACGCGATGACGCGGGTGCTGGGTGCACCCACCACGTGCCCCCATGGCAACCCGATCCCCGGCACCGAGTACGCGGCACCGAGCGCGGTCGCGCTCGAAGTCCTCGAGGCCGGCGCTCGATTCACGGTGTCGCGCATCCCCGAGGAACTCGAGTTCACACCGGGGCTGCTCGAATTCCTCGAGCGTTCGGCGCTCGTCCCTGGTCGCAGCGGCGTCGTGGTCGCCATACCCGACTCTCCCGATGGTCACACCGTCGTCGAGGTCGAGGGACGCTCGGTCGACGTCGACGCGTTCACCACGCGCCGCATCCTGGTGACCGCCGACTGACGCCTACCCGTCGAGCAACGAGGGCGGCAGTTCGAGTTCGTGCACGACGGCGAGCCGCTTCGTGGCGCGCGTGAGGGCGACATAGAGGGCCCGATCGCCCTGCGCCTCCTCGTCGACGATCGCGGCGGGTTCGACCACGACGACGGCGTCGACCTCGAGTCCCTTCACCAGGCCGACGGGCACGACAGCGACGCGATGTTCGAGTCCATGACGAGTGGCACGACCGAAGTCGATGCCCGCGTCGGTGAGCGCATCGCAGACCTCGTCGACCAAGGACGACGGGCATACGACCGCCACCTGACCCGGGTCGACGACGTCACGTTCTTCGCGCGTGACCGCCGCGACCACCTCGGCCAAGGCTCCCTCTGGGGCGCGCACCACGCCGGGTTCGGCACCGTCCTCGCGCACCGATCGCGGCGGCCGGAGATCCGGCGCCGCATGTCGCAGGACGCGCGCCGCCATGGCCATGATCGGCGCAGGGAGGCGATAGCCCAGTGTGAGTTCGGCCCGACGCGGCTCGCGCTTGGCCGGCAGCAGTTCGAGGATCTCCCCCCATGACTCATGGGCCCACTGACCGGTGGCCTGGGCGATGTCGCCGACGACGGTCATCGAACCATTGAGCGAACGACGTTCGAGCATGCGCAACTGCATCGGAGAGAGGTCCTGGGCCTCGTCGACGACGATGTGGCCGTAGGTGCGGATCTCGTCATCGTCGGCATGCTCACCCGGACGCCTCTTGCGGGGCTTCGGGCCGAGCAGCGCACGTGCCTCGTCGAGCAACGGTGCGTCGTCATGCGTCCACACGACATCGTCGAGCGACTCCCCGCGATCGCGGAACAGTGCCGCCCACTCGTCATCGGTCAATCGATTTCGCGCCGCGCTGCGGAGCAGGCCCTTCGCGCCGTAGAGATCGTGGAGGAACTGCGCCGGCGTGAGCACCGGCCACATCCACTCGAGCGCTTGCCGCACGGCGGGATCACGGCGGAGTCGCTCGCGCACATCGGAGACGGCGAGGTCACCGCGACCCGAGAGGGCGAGCTCGGCGAACACCTCGCCCTCGACGAACCTACGACCGGGATTGTGACGGCGATAGCGACGTCTCGCCTCAGCGATGATGTCGGCGCTGCGTTGCGCACTCAGCGTGAGGCGCTGCAAGCCGTAGCCGACGGTGAGATCGGTGCGCAGTGGGCGTTGGCGATCTCGCACTGCTCGAGACAGGAACGAGATCATGCGCGGGTCGCCCTTGACCCGCGCAGTGAGGCCGACGTCGTAGGCGCGGATGCTGACATCGGGTACGAGATCGGCGAGCACGGCCAGTTCGACACCGGCCTCGCCGAGCGAGGGCAGCACCTGCTCGATGTAGCCGAGGAAGAGTCGGTTGGGACCGATGACGAGCACACCCTGACCCTCGAGCGGGAACCGGTGGGTGTAGAGCAGATAGGCCGCGCGGTGCAGTGCGACGACGGTCTTGCCCGTCCCGGGGCCACCCTGCACGACGAGCACACCGGGCATGGGCGCGCGGATGATCTCGTCCTGTTCGCCCTGGATGGTGGCGACGATGTCGGTGAGGCGACCGGTGCGCGCCGTCTCGAGTGCTTCGAACAGAGCGCCCTGGCCGCGCACGGCTGGCACATCGGTCTCGGGAGCACCCAGTGATGCGAGCGAATCGCCGAAGAGCTCGTCCTCGATGCCGAGGAGCGTGCGACCGCGGGTGGCGAAGTGTCGGCGCCGCACCAGACCCATCGGATGTCGACCCGTTGCTCGGTAGAAGGGCTCGGCGATCGGCGCACGCCAGTCGACGATCACGGGCTCCTGGTCGGAGTCGCTGACGGCGAGGCGCCCGATGTGGAACGACTCGGTCTCACCGTCGGGCGACTCGGCGGCACGATCGATGCGGCCGAAGCAGAGCGCCACATCCCCCAACTGCAGCTGAGTGAGGCGGTTCACCACCGTCTCGTGGATGACCTCACGCTCGAACCGGGCCTGTTCGGTTCCGCCGCGCCCGACCTCGACCATCGAGGTGAGACGCGTGGCCGCCACACGTGACTGCTCGAGGCAGTCGTACGCGTGGTCGATGTAGGCCTGCTCGGCGACGAGGTCGGGATGCTGGGTCACGGAAGGATCGACGGTTCGAAGATGGTGTGTTCACCCGCCGGGAACGGCCCCGAGGGGGTCCGCCATCCTATCCGCGCCCGCAACTCGGCCGTCGGGCGACGACCACGCGTCGGATTCTCACTGCGGAGGGCCGGTCGGTAGCGTGGCCCGGTGACCCCCGACGCCACACCTCCCCCCTTCCTCCGGGCCTGTCGATCGATCCCCGGCGGCCCCGATGACCGAGTGCCGGTGTGGTTCATGCGCCAGGCCGGCCGGTCGCTGCCCGAGTACCGATCGATCCGCGGTACCGGCAGCATCCTCGAGGCCATCGCCGATCCCGAACTGTCGGCGGAGATCACGATGCAGCCCGTGCGCCGCTATGGCGTCGACGCCGCGATCCTCTACTCCGACATCGTCGTGCCGGTGGCGGCCATCGGCTTCGGAGTCGACGTGGCGCCCGGCGTCGGGCCCGTCGTCGCCCAGCCCTTCGAGCGCGCCGCCGATCTCGAACGATTGCGACCACTCGAACCCGAGATCGACACGCCCTACGTGCTCGAGACCGTGCGCATCCTGGTGCGCGAACTCGATGTGCCACTGATCGGTTTCGCCGGCGCGCCGTTCACCGTGGCCAGTTACCTGATCGAGGGTCGCCCGTCGCGCACCTACGGGCGCACGAAGGCGATGATGCACGCCGACCCGCAGTTGTGGCATCGCCTGATGGAGCGACTCACCGATCTCGCGATCGTGTCGATCAGATCGCAGGTCGACAACGGGGCACGCGCCGTGCAGTTGTTCGACTCGTGGGCCGGCGCACTCAGCGAGCCGGTGTACCGAGAGTTCGTCATGCCCCACTCGACTCGGGTGTTCGATGCCATCGCCGATCTCGATGTCCCGCGCATCCACTTCGGTGTGGGTACCGGAGAGTTGCTCGGCGCGTTCGCCGAAGCGGGTGCCGATGTCGTGGGCGTCGATTGGCGCGTTCCCCTCGACGTCGCCCGTGCCCGGGTGCCGTCACGCTGCGCCCTGCAGGGCAACCTCGACCCTGCGCTGTGCCTTGCGCCCTGGCCCGTCGTGGCCGATGCGGTGCGCGATGTGCTTCGCCGCAATGCCGGCCATCCCGGCCATGTCTTCAACCTCGGTCACGGTGTGCTGCCCGAGATCGATCCCGCCATCCTCGAACAGGTCGTCGAACTCGTGCACACCGAGGGTCGATGCGATGGAGCGCAGTCATGAGTGAGATGCTCGGTCTGGTGGTCATGGCCTACGGCACGCCGGCGACACCCGCCGACATCGAGCCCTACTACACGCACATCCGACGTGGTCGTCCCCCCACACCGGAACTGCTCGCCGATCTCATCTCGCGCTACGACGCCATCGGTGGCATCTCGCCGTTGGCCCAGCGCACCGAGGCACAGCGTTCCGGTCTCGAGCGCGCGCTCGACGCGCGCATGCCGAGCCGCTGGCGCGTGGTGCTCGGCCAGAAGCACGCGTCCCCGTTCATCGAGGACGCCGTTGCCGAGCTTGCGGACGAAGGCATCAGCGATGCAGTCGGACTCGTGCTCGCTCCCCACTACTCGGGGTTCAGCGTCGGCGAGTACCAACGGCGTGCCGCCGAAGCGGGCGAGCCACTCGGCGTCACGATGCATGCCATCGACGCCTGGCACCTCGAGCCCGCCTACCTGACGTTCCTCACCGACGCCGTCCGTGAGGCACTCGCACCCATGCCCGAACGCACCACCGTGCTGTTCACCGCTCATTCGCTACCCGAACGAGTGCTCGTCGACGACCCCTACCCCGATCAGTTGCTCGCGAGCGCATCGCATGTCGCCGACGAACTCGGTCTGTCGAAGTGGTCGCTGTGTTGGCAGAGCGCCGGTCGCACACCCGAGCCGTGGCGCGGGCCCGACATCTGCGACGTCATGCGCACCCTGGCCGACGACCCCGAATGCGATGGCGTGATGGTGTGCGCCCAGGGCTTCACATCCGATCACCTCGAGGTGCTCTACGACCTCGACATCGAAGCGAAGAAACTGGCCGATGAACTCGGGCTCGCGTTCGGTCGTACCCGCTCGTTGAACGACGAACCGGCGGTGATCGACGCCCTCGCCGATCGCATCATCGCCGCGATGGGCGACCCTGCACGATGACGACGCGGGTCGTCGTCATCGGCGCAGGGATCACCGGCCTCGCTGCGGCGTACACACTCGTCACCGAACACCCCGACGTCGAGGTTGTCGTCCTCGAGGCATCGAACCGGGTCGGCGGACGCATCATGACCTCGCCGTTCGACGGACTCGACGTCGACTGCGGGGCCGATGCCTTCCTCGCACGAGTACCCGACGCTCGTGAACTGGCGATCGAGTTGGGATTCGGTGACGAACTCATCTCTCCCACCGAGTCATCCGCATTGGTGTGGGTCGACGGCGCACTCCATCGCCTCCCGGCGGGTCTCGTGCTCGGTGTTCCCACCGACATCGATGCACTCGTCGCATGCGGCTTCATCTCCGCCGATGGCATCGCTCACGTACGAGCCGACATCGCGCGCACGGAGTGGACCGACATCGAACGTTCGGGTGATGTCTCGGTGGGCGATCTCGTGCGTTCGCGGCTGGGCGACGAGGTGTACCTGAAGCTCGTGGCACCCCTGCTCTCGGGTGTGAACGCGGGTGATGCCGACCGACTGAGCGTCGCGACCGGCGCCGCACAGCTCGCGTCGGCGGCAGCCCGTCATCCGAGCCTCGTGCATGGCCTGCTCGAACAGGCTGCAGCCACTCGAGCCACGGCCGCGATCGACTCACCAGTGTTCAATGGCATAGCCGGAGGCACCCAACGGCTCACCGATCGCCTTGCCGAACGGGCGAGCGAGCGCGGTGCGCGTCTCATCACCGACGCACCGGCTCGATCGATCACACGATCCGGCGATGTGTGGGCGATCACGACCGACGTCGCAGTGTTCGAGGCCGATCACATCATCCTCACGACACCCGCCTCCGTTTCGGCCGCACTGCTGCGCGACGTCGCGCCCGACACGGCGGCCGGCCTCGATCGACTCGAGTACGCATCGGTCGCGATGGTGACGCTCGCGATCCCGACCGATGCCATCGCCTGCGACCTCGACGCCAGCGGATTCCTCGTCGCTCCCACCGATCGTCTGCCCACCGTGACCGCGACATCGTGGGCGTCCACGAAGTGGGCCCACCTCGCCCGACCGGGGGTCGCCATCCTGCGGGTGTCGGCTGGGCGTCACGGGGACGACCATGCCCTCGCCCTCGACGACGCAGAACTGGTTCGCCGCATCTGCGTCGACCTCGGCACCACGATGGGGCTGTCGGCACCGCCCACCGCATGGCGGGTGACCCGTTGGATCGACGCTCTCCCGCAGTACCGACCCGGGCACCTCGAGGCCGTGGCGGCCTGGCGCTCCGAGTTGGCCGGACGCGCCCCGGGAATCGCCCTCGCCGGCGCCGTGGCCGAGGGTCTCGGACTGCCCGCCTGCATCAGGCAGGGTCGGGCCGCGGCCCGTTCCGTGGCCTGAACCACCCGATTGCGTCATCTCCTCGTCGCGCCCATCGACCGACGTTTCCGCAGGTCAGCGCTCTATGCGCTTGGATCTCATGTCATTTCCATGACGCCGATGTTGCGAGAGCGCAGCGCGACTGCAACACTTTCGTAACAATGAGCGAGCACCCCTCCTCCCTCCTTCGAGCGATGCGCCCCCGGCATCGGCTCGGTGCCCTGGCCGCTGTGCTGCTGACGACCATCGTGTCGTTCGCGCCGGCCGGGGCCTCCACGCTGTCGACGGTCCTCCGCCCGAGCGGCGCTGCTCCGGCACTGACCCTCGACGCCGACCCGACGCCCTCGATCGACGATGCACCCGTCGCCCGCACCGAGCCCGAGAGCGGCCCCCTGCTCACCGAGGAGATCTGGCAGCAGGCCAAGGTGCAGGTCGTGCTCGACGCGGCAGCATCGAAGCTCGGCTCGCCCTACAGCTACTCATCGGCCGGTCCCTACGCCTTCGACTGTTCCGGTTTCGTGCGCTGGTCGTTCGAGGCCCTCGGCGTCGAACTGCCGCACAACTCGGTGGCCCAGTGGGGCGTCGTCCACGCGATCGCGATGTCCGACCTCCGACCCGGTGACCTCGTGTTCGACTGGGCCAGCGGTGGTGGCCCCGATCACGTCGGCATCTACGTCGGAGATGGTCTGTTCATCCACGCTCCGAACAGCGGGGGCTACGTGCGTTACGACCGTGTGGGCTGGTGGACGGGCGCCCGCGTCACCGCCGGTCGACTCGACCTGCCCTGAACCCCAGCCCGGCGTGGTTCGATGGTGACGTGCTCCCCGAGACGCTGACCACCGGACCCGATCGACCCACGAAGGTGATCGTCCATCTCCCCGGATGGGGTGACCGTGCCGCGAAGCATCTCGACCTCGTCGGTCGACTGGCCGACGCGTCGACTGCGGTGGTCGTGGCCGAGCCGGTGATGGGTGACGGCCCGCGTCGTTGGTACGACGTCGACGATGACGGCCCACGCCTCGACCAGGTCGCCACCGCAGTCGCTTCGGTGCGGGCGCTGATCGACGATCTCACCGAGCGATACTCGCTCGCCCACACCGACATCACGCTCATCGGCTTCTCACAGGGCGGAGCGCTCGCACTCGCAGTGGCCA
Organism: uncultured Bifidobacterium sp.; assembly: GCA_964454715.1. Lineage (GTDB taxonomy): Bacteria > Actinomycetota > Acidimicrobiia > Acidimicrobiales > Acidimicrobilacustridaceae > Acidimicrobilacustris. Next base: position 11,427 of record CAYVUO010000001.1, read on the forward strand.
CGGGAAGCGATGGCGGATCTCGACCGGGAGCCGTCGCGTGTCTCGGCGGCTACCTCCTGGCTCGTGACCAACTCGAGCTCGAGCGCGTGGATGGTCTGCCGGCCCTGGTCGCCCACGGCGTGGACGACGAGATGGTCGAGACCCTGCGCGGTCGTGCTGCGGCCAAGGCGTTGGTGAGGGGACGGGCCGTCGTGCAGTGGTGCGAGGTCGATGGCGGACATGTGCTCGACGGCCCGCTGCTCCCTGCCGTCGCCGACTGGATCATCGCCGTGCACGGCGGCGATCCGCCGTCGGCGCCGGTGTGATGACGGCCCGATCTGACGCCAGCGGTCGAGCGCGACAAGGATCGCACCATGGCTGAACGAGCACCGGTGACGAGCCCCACGATCTACACACGGATCCGACGACTCGCCCCGTTGCTCGTCGTGCTGTTCTGCATCGGTGTGCTCGTGTTCGTCGGGATCGTCAGTCCGTTCAAGAAGCCGGCGCCGTCGATCGCCATCGAGAAGCCGCTCGTCGGCGCCGACAACTCACCGACGGGTGCGTACATGGTGCTGCGCAATTCGGGCGGTCCCGACACGTTGTTGGGTGCGTCGACACCGATCGCGTCGAGCGTCGTACTGCAGAGGGGCACCACCGACGACACCACCCAACGCACCCAACTCACCGTCGTCGATCGTCTCGAGGTGCCTGGATTCGGAGAACTGCGACTGCAGCCCGGCTCCGACCAGATGTTGTTGAGCGGCTTGGCCGCACCACTGAGTGCGGGCACCAGGGTGAGGCTCACCCTGCAGTTCGAGCGAGCGGGCACGGTCGAGGTGGAGGCCGAGGTGCAGACCTATGACGTCATCGCCGATCGGCTGCTGCCGCCCCGGTTGAAGCTGCCGAATTCCTGATGGCGGCCCCCGACCTGGGGTCGGGCGCGGATTGTGCCGGGAGCCGCCGCTCGGCATAATGGGAATGATTCCCATTCCCGCAGCCACCCGAGGAGAGGCCGCCATGGACCGTTCGCCATCGAGACCACCATCGAGACGACTGCGCATCGGCCTCGGATTCGTCGCGGTGCTCGGCCTCATGGGCCTCGCCGTGATCGCAGGCGCCTGCAGCAGTTCATCGGATGCCTCGCGGCCGCGGGTGGTGGCCACCACGACGATGATCGGCGAACTGGTGCGCTCTGTCGCGGGCGACGACGTCGAGGTCGAGGTGCTGATTCCTCCCGGTGCCGACCCGCATGACTTCGAACCCTCCGCGGCCCAGGCGGCGCGGCTTCGCAACGCCGCACTCATCGTGGCCGACGGGCTGGGGCTCGAGGAGAGGCTCGGCGCCGCGATCGACGGAGCGCGCCGCGATGGCGTCACCGTGCTCGAACTCGGGCCGGCGCTCGAACCCGTCGATGTGCCCGGAACCGATCACCCCGACCCACACGTGTGGCTCGATCCCGATCGATGGGCCCGCGCCGCGCCATTGGTGGCTGATGCACTTGCGACGACAACGGGCGGTGACCGCAGCGGATTCGACGCAAGAGCCGCAGCATGGACGAGCGACGCGCGCGCGGCAGGCGCGGAGGCACGGCGGATCCTCGATGTGATCCCACCGGGCGATCGACTGCTGGTCACCAACCACGACGCCCTCGAGTACTTCGCCAACCGCTTCGGGCTGAAGGTGATCGGCGTCGTCGTCCCCGGTGGTTCGACGCTCGCCGAACCGAGTGCCGCCGACATCAGCCGACTCGCCGCAGTCGTTCGCAGCAGCGGTGTACGAGCCGTGTTCACCGAGAACACCACCTCGGCCCGACTCATGCAGATGCTGGCCAAGGAGGTCGGGCGTGACGTCGCCGTCATCGAGCTCGCCACCGACACCCTCGGTGACGAGGGTTCCGACACGTCCACCTACGCCGGGCTGCTCACGACGCTGGCCCGACGGATCGCGGACGGCCTCGCGACCGGCGCAACCCCCTAGTCTTCGCCCGTGCACTGGCTGGCCGAACCGTTCCAGTACGACTTCGTACTGCGCGCGCTGTTCGCGGGCGCGCTCGCGGCCGTGACCTGTTCACTCATCGGCTCCTGGATCGTCATTCGGGGCATGTCGTTCATGGGAGATGCGCTCGCTCACGGTGTACTGCCCGGCATCGCCGTCGCCTTCCTCGTCGGGATCGACATCACGATCGGCGCCGTCGTGGCCGCCGTGCTGATGGTGCTCGGCATCGGATTCGTGAATCGGTCATCCAAGCTGTCGAATGACACAGGCATCGGTCTTCTGTTCGTCGGCATGCTCGCGCTCGGCGTCGTGCTCATCTCGCGCACGCGCTCGTTCACCGGCGATCTCACCTCATTCCTGTTCGGCACCGTGCTCGGTGTGTCCGACAGCGATCTGTGGCTCCAGGCCAGCGCCTTCGTCGTCACCCTCATCGCGGTGATCGCGTTCCATCGAATGTTCCTCGCGTTGTCGTTCAACGAGGAGAAGGCAGCATCGTTGGGCATGCGGCCCCGACTCGCGCACGTCGTCATGCTCGTGCTCGTCTCGATCGCGATCGTCACATCGTTCCGCACCGTGGGCACACTGCTCGTGTTCGGTCTGCTCGTAGCTCCGCCCGCGACCGCGGCGCTACTCGTGCGCCGAGTGCCGACGATGATGGCGCTGTCGTGTGCGCTCGGGCTCGCGGCGGTCGTCATCGGCGTCGAGATCACCTACCACTTCGACACCGCGGCAGGCGCAACCATGGCCGGCACTGCGGTCGCGATGTTCTTCGTCGTACTCACGGTGCGCGAGCTGGTGCAGCGGTTCGCGGCACGTCGCCCGACCGTCACGGCATGACCGTCACCGACGAGGTCGCCACGCTCCGCCCGATCACCTCACGACTGCGCGCCCCGGCCCTGTCGCTCGTGGCCGGTCTGCTGCTGTGCGCGTCGGTTCCTCCATGGGGATGGTGGCCGCTCGCGATCGTGGGCGTGGCCCTCTGGGATCGACTGCTCGCCGGAGCCGCTCCGAGGGCGAGATTCGGACGCTCGTGGTTGTTGGCAGTCGCGTGGTTCGCGCCGTCGATGCTGTGGATGTTCGACCTCACCGCACCCGGCTACCCCGTCGCCGTCGTCATCTTCGCCTCCTACGTCGGAGTGGCCGGCCTCGCCGTACCGGGGCGCAGTTCCGACCCTCGTTCGCGATGGCTGGCAGTGCCGGCGGCGTTCGCGTTGGCCGAAGCCGCTCGCTCCACGTTCCCATTCGGTGGTGTTCCACTCGCGACCGTCGCCATGGGCCAGGCCGCTGCGCCACTCGGTCAGATCGCTCGCATCGGATGCGCCCTCGGGGTGACGTTCATCGTGGGCGTCGCGGGTGTCGCGCTGTCCGCGGCTTTCGAACGGCGAGTGCGCTTCGCGATCGCGACGACGATCGGCGTGGTCATCGTCTGGCAATTGGCCGTGCACGCTCCCGCTGGTCACGACCTTCGCCCCATCGATGTCGCCGTAGTGCAGGGTGGGGGACCACAGCACACACATCGCGCCACATCGAACGCCGACGAGGTGTTCGCTCGACACCTGGAGGCGTCGACGCTGATCACCGACCCAGTCGATCTCATCGTGTGGCCCGAGAACGTGGTCGACGTCGAGGGCCCCATCACCGCCAACCCCGAGAACATCGCGCTCTCGGGCATCGCACGCCGCAATGACGCCACCTTGATCGCCGGCGTGACCGAAGGTGTCGACGGGTCGCACTTCCTCAACGCGTCGATCGTCTACCTCCCCGACGGAGCGATCGGTGAGCGCTACGACAAGGTACGACGCGTGCCGTTCGGGGAGTACGTGCCGATGCGCGGACTGCTCGAGTGGCTCACCGGTGGAGGTGCCGGTCTTCCCGAACGCGACGCGATCGCCGGCACGGGGCCCGCAGTGCTGCACACTCCCGCCGGCGATCTCGCCGTCGCCATCTCGTGGGAGGTGTTCTTCACCAATCGCGGCCGTGACGGCGTCGGGCACGGTGGCGAACTCCTCATCAATCCGACCAACGGCTCGAGCTACTGGCTCTCGATGGTGCAGACCCAACAGGTGGCGTCCAGTCGCCTGCGGGCCATCGAGAACGGTCGGTGGGTGCTACAGGCCGCGCCGACCGGCTTCAGTGCCATCGTCGACCCCGACGGTCATGTCGTGCAGCGCACCTCGATCTCCGAGCAGGCCGTGCTGCAACGGGCCGTCGATCTCCGCACGGGTCGCACGATCGCCACGACCCTCGGACCCCTCCCGGTGGTGCTGCTGGCGCTGCTGTGCGTGGGCGGAGCCTGGGCCGGAGTGACCATCCCGGCCCGACGCCGCCGGCGCCAGACCCCCGAACACGGGGATCCGTCCCGGGTTTGACCCCCTCGGGGGGGCCGACGAGACTTGTCGGCCCATGTCTGCTGCCGAAGCCCCCCGGCGGGCCGAGCTCGCCGCCGATGGCGGGCTCCCGCTCCGCATCGCATTCCTCACCTACCGGGGCAAGCCCCATGTGGGTGGTCAGGGCGTCTACACGCGCCACCTCACCAAGGCCCTGTGCGACCTCGGCCACGAGGTGGAGGTGCTCGGCGGACAGCCCTACCCAGTGCTCGACCCTCGGGTTCCGCTCGTCGAACTCCCCAGCCTCGACATCTACAACGACGCGTTCCCGATGCGCATGCCGATGCCATGGGAGATCAAGTCGCTCGGCGACGCCATCGAGGTCGGCACGTTCATCACCGGTTCGTTCCCCGAACCGCTCGCGTTCTCGTTCCGTGCATGGCAGCACCTGCGCACGAGGGTCAACGACTTCGACCTCGTGCAGGACAACCAGTGCCTCGGCTACGGCCTGCTCGCCATGGAGCGCGACGGCCTGCCCGTGCTGGCGACGATCCACCACCCGATCACCGTCGACCGACGTCTCGAGATGGAACACGCCGAGACGCCGTTCAAG
>CAYVUO010000001.1:16353-62654 GCA_964454715.1 uncultured Bifidobacterium sp.
TCCACGGGGGCGCCTCCCTCGGGCACCGAGAAGGCGGCTTCGTCCCGGAAGGGACCGTCGTTGCCGTCGGCCAGGCCGTCGGCGTCGAGGCACAGGACCTCGCAGCGGTTGGTGACGAGATAGACGCGATCACCCTCGACCGTCGCCTCGAGATGGAACACGCCGAGGCGCCGTTCAAGCGCTTCTCGAAGGGCCGCTGGTACGGATTCACCAAGATGCAGACTCGCGTCGCGTCCCGGATGCCTCGCGTGATCACCGTGTCGCAGAACTCACTCGTCGACATCAACGCCGATCAGCACGTGCCGCTCGATCGCCTGCACGTCGTGCCCGTCGGCGTCGATCAGGAGCTGTTCAAGCCGCAGCCCCACGTGCAGCGCGTTGCCGGTCGCCTCATCACGACGGCCAGCGCCGACGTGACGATGAAGGGCCTCCGCTATCTGCTCGAGGCCATCGCCAAGTTGCGCACCGAGCGCCATGTCGAACTCGTGGTCATCGGACGCCTCAAGGAGGGCGGCCCGTCGGCCCGGATCATCGACGAACTCGGGCTGCGCGACGCCGTCACGTTCATCACTGGAGTGCCCGAGGAACGCATCATCGAGCTCTACTCCGAGGCCGAGGTCGCAGTCGTCCCGTCGCTCTACGAGGGCTTCTCCCTCCCGGCCATCGAGGCCATGAGCTGTGGAGTGCCCCTCGTCGCCACCACCGGTGGCGCACTTCCCGAGGTCGTCGGCACCCACGACGACACCGCTCTGCTCGTGCCCCCCGGCGACAGCGATGCCCTCGCCGCGATGCTGCGCATCGCGCTCGACGATCCCGAACTGCGGGCCCGCATCGGCGCTGCCGGACGCCAGCGCGTCATCGATCGCTGGACATGGCGTCACACCGCAGTCGGCACGGTCGAGCACTACCGAGCGCTGCTCGACGAGACCGCGGACATCCAGGCTCGTCGACCGGGCGGAGCGGGTGCGGCCCCGCGCTATCGCCGCTCGCGCACCGGAGCGCGCTGATGCTCACCGCCGATTACGAACTCCTCGGTCTGCGGCCGGGCGATCGTCTGCTCGACCTCGGCTGCGGCTTCGGACGCCACGCGTTCGAAGCACTGCGTCGCGGCGCACGCGTCGTGGCCTGCGACATGGCACTCCCCGAGCTGCAGACCATCATCAACACCTCGTACGCCATGAAGGAGGCCGGCGAGATCGCACCCGGCCTGTCATGCACGACGGTCAATGGCGACGGCACTCGTCTGCCGTTCGCCGACGAGTCGTTCGATCGCATCATCGCCAGCGAGGTGATGGAGCACGTTCCCGACGACTCAGCCGCACTCGCCGAGTTCCATCGCGTGCTCCGACCCGGAGGCACCATCGCCATCACGGTGCCGGCCGAGCTCCCGGAGAGGATCTGCTGGAAGCTCTCCGACGAGTACCACGCGCCCAAGGCGGTCGGTGGCCATGTGCGCATCTACTCCGAGGACGAACTCCGGGCTCGCATCCGTCGCGCCGGTCTCATCCCCGGCCGCTCACATCGCGCACACGCGCTGCACGCCCCCTATTGGTGGTTGCGTTGCGCCGTCGGCCCGACCAATGGCGACAACCCACTCGTCAAGGCGTACACGAAGGTGCTCGAGTGGGACATCATCTCGGCCCCGCCGCTCACCCGAGTGACCGAGCGCATCCTCAACCCCGTGTTGGGCAAGTCGCTCATCGTCTACGCCACCCGTCCCCTGCGCTCCCCCGCCGAGGAACGTCGAGAACTCGCATCGGTCGGTGAGATGCGGTGAACCACGTCCCTTCGGTCGACGGAATCCTCAGCACCGCGCAGGTCGAGCAGACCGCGGCTGCCATCGCGTCATGGCAGCTGCCCAACGGCATGATCCCGTGGTTCCCCGGTGGCCATGCCGACCCTTGGAACCACGTCGAAGCGGCAATGGCCCTCGACCTCGCCGACGAGGCCGACGAGGCACTGCGCGCCTATCAGTGGCTCGTCGACGTGCAGCGTGCCGACGGTTCGTGGCATCAGTACTACTTGGCCACGGGCATCGAGCAGGACAAGCTCGACGCCAACACGATCGCCTACTTCGCCGCCGGGGTGTGGCATCACTGGCTGCTGTCGTCGGATCTCCGATTCGTCGAGGCGATGTGGCCCACGGTCGAACGAGCGATCGACTTCGTACTCGACCTGCAGACTCCGCGCGGTGAGATCCTCTGGGCCCGTCATGCCGACGGCACACCGTGGTCGTTCGCACTGCTCACCGGTTCGTCATCGATGTGTCACAGCCTGCGCTGCGCAGTAGCGATCGCGCGACTGCTCGATCACGAGCGTCCCGACTGGGAGCTCAGCGCCGCTCGCCTCGCACACGTCATCCGTGAACACGTGGGCGGTCGCGCTCCCGATGCGTTCGCACCGAAGGCGCGGTGGGCCATGGACTGGTACTACCCCGTCCTCGGTGGCGTGCTCCCCCATGCTGCGGCCGAGGCCCATCTCGAAGCCCGACGCGACACGTTCGTGGTCGAGGGCCGTGGTGTGCGGTGTGTCAGCGATCGTCCTTGGATCACCGCGGCCGAGACCTGCGAATGCCTCATGGCCGAACTCTCGGTGGGCAATCATGAGCAGGCGCTACGACTGTTCGTGTGGGCCCAGGCGCTGCGCGACGACGATGGCCACTACTTCACCGGCATCGTCTTCCCCGACGAGGTTCACTTCCCCGCCGATGAGCGCACCACCTATACCGATGCAGCCGTGATCCTCGCCGCCGACGCGTTGAGTCGCACTTCGCTCGCTGCGGGACTGTTCATCGATCACGACGCGCTGCCGCCATTGGTCGACATCGATCTCGACTCCGACGACACGATCGCCGATCGCACCGACTGACGGCTCCGACGTGTCGGAAGCGGCGCTCGTCACCTGCCTGATCGACCTCTCCCGGAGGGACCCGGCCCGCAGTCGCGACGCGCAGTGGTACCTCCAGCACTGCGACGTGGTCCTCGGCTCACGACACCCGCTCGTCGCGTACGTCGAACCCGACCTCGTCGACCTCGTCACCGATCGTCGTGCCCGTCTTGCGCCCGACCGGCCCACGACGATCGTTCCGATGACGTTCGATGCGCTGCCCCATGCACGGTCGGTGCGCGACATCGAGCACTCGTTCGCTCTCGGCCATCGCCCGGCATCCGCGTCGAACCTGCTCAAGGACACACCCGACTACATCGTGCTCGGGTGGTCGAAGCCGTCCCTGTTGCTCGACGCATCGCAACGCGTTCGCAACGTCGACGCGTTCTGGTGGGTGGATCTCGGCCTCACGACAGCAGCCCCCGAACCCGAGCCCGGCGCCCTCGACGCGCTGCTCGATCGACCGGTCTCAGACGTGCGGGCGAACGTGATCTGGGAGACGAGCGTCGACGAATACCGCGATCGGTCACAGTTCCATCGCACCAACCCCTACTCACGCGTCGCCGGCGGACTGTTCGCAGTCTCGAGCACTCGAGTGGCGCGATTCGCCGAGGTGTTCGACGAGGAGATCGCATCGTGTCTCGCATCGGGGTGGCCGACGATCGACGAGCCCCTGCTCGGCATCACCGTCGACCGCATGCGTCATGAAGCAGGACTCTCGTACGCGCCGTGGGAGGCGATGCTCACCGACGTCGACGGACCGGTCACCGCTGCCTGGCATCGTCTCCGACTCTTGCGTGATTGCCGCAGTCGTGGCCTCGATGACAGGGCGAGACTGCATGCCACTGCACTACGCGCTGCGCATGAGCGCGGCGTCATCGAACTCACTCCCGCCGAACTCGACGAGGTCTCGACCGTCGATTGATCTCGTTCAGGCGACGCGGCGCAGCACGCGGAGCGAACCCGTGGCCGACACGTCGACGAACGAGCCGGAGTCGAGCGCGCGGAGGTAGATCTCGTAGGGCGGTCGACCGCCATCGGCGGGATCGGGGAACACGTCGTGGATGGCCAGGAGTCCGCCCGGTTCGACCCAGGGTGTCCAGAGTTCGAAGTCACGGTGCGCGGGCTCGGTTCCGTGGCCGCCGTCGATGAACAGGAATGACAACGGGATGTTCCAGACGCGCCCCACCGTCGGGGAGTCGCCGACGAGCGCGATGACCGATCCCTCGAGGCCGGCGTCGTGCACTGTGCGGCGGAAGCGCGGCAACGTATCGATCAATCCGACTTCGGGATCGACGAGATCGGGTTCGTGCCACTCCCATCCCGCTTGGTTCTCCTCGGAACCACGATGGTGATCGAGGGCGAACAACACCGTGCCGCGTGCCTGAGCCGCAGCTCCGAGGTACACCGCTGACTTGCCGCAGTAGCTCCCGATCTCGAGCATCGGCGAACCACCCTCGGGCACGAGAGCCGCGGCATCGTGCAGGGCCAGCCCCTCATCGGGCGGCATGAAACCTCGGGCCGCCTCGGCTGCGGCTCTCAATCGTGCGTCCATCTCAGTCGTCCGGGGTGTCGTCCTCGAACACCTCGACATGGAAGAGGCGATCGAGCACGAAGAAACGGATGACCCACAGCACGCCGAACACGAACAGCTGCGTGAACAGGATCAGGAACTTTCTCTCGGTGTGATGCTGCACGTAGGTGATGGCGATCGTGGAGGCGACGAGACCCACGATGGTGAAGAACCAGAAGGGTGCGACCTCCTTGCGCCAGTGGCTCTTGCCGTTCTTGCCCCACACCCAGGAGCGATTCATGTAGTACGCCGGGATCGACGACACGACCACGGCGACGATGTTGGCGAGGTTCGCCTCCCACCAATGCTGCAGCAGGAGCAGCAGACCCTGACCGACGACCACGTTGACCACGGCGACGAGCACGTAGCGCAGTCCGCGGGTGCGGACCGCCGAGATCATCCGACCGAGGAATCCCGTGGTCTCAGGCAGGGGTGTGATGGTGTGCGACGACGACGGGAACTCCTGAGTGAACTCGTGCTTGTGCTGCACCGGCGTGCCGGATTCGTCTCGCATGTCGATGCTCCTGGCACTGGTCGCGACCGAGCCACCCTAGTGGTGGGCCAGCCGAGGACGAAGCTGCCTCACTCGTCGAGCGCGTTGGCCCGTGCCACCGACCCGAGCCATTCACCGCTTGGCTTCACGATGCGCCGCATGGTGGAGCGATCCACGTCGATGATGCCGAAGCGGGGCCGGTAGCCGAACGCCCACTCGAAGTTGTCGAGCAACGACCAGTAGGTGTAGCCCCGAACATCGATTCCGTCGGCGATGCAGTCGAGTACGCCGAGCAATGCCTGCCGCACGTAGTCGCGTCGCTGCTCGTCGTCATTCGTGCCGATGCCGTTCTCGGTGACGACGATCGGGACCGAACCGCCGGTGTAGTCCCAGACCCTCCGGATGGTGGCCTCGAGGGCCTGCGGCCAGAACTCGTACCCCATCGGGAGAGTGGGTACGCCTTCCTCGGCGCCGAGCACGCCCTTCGCCCCCACTCGAGTCCGCGAGTACGTCTGCACTCCGATGAAGTCGTCATCGCGCACGAGATCGAGGAATCGATCCTCGATCTCCGCCCTGAGCCGATCGCGACGTGCGATCGCATCACCGTCGTCCGTGGGCACGGCGACGTACTCCGACATCGACAGGGTGAGCCCGACGGGGAAGTCTCCCGGACCGGCCTTGATGATCGGCACCACCCGCTCGTGCGCCGATGAGAAGTTGTCCATTGCCGCGGCATACAGCGCGTCATCGACCAGACCGGGCGGGAAGATGCCGAGTTGATAGCCGATGAAGGCAACGATGTTGGGCTCATTGATCGTGCATGCCGCGCCGATGAGGTCGCCGAGATGCGCCGTCGTGCGTTCGACGAAGCGCAGATAGCGATCGATCGTCGACGCCGTGTGCCAACCGCCCTCGGCGGTGATCCAGCGCGGATTGGTGAAGTGGTGGAAGGTGACCACCGGCTCGATGCCGTTGGCGTGGCACGCCGCGCAGACTCGCCGATAGTGATCGAGTGCAGCGACGGAGAACTCACCCGGTTCGGGTTCGATGCGCGACCACTCGACGGAGAATCGATAGTTGCCGAAGCCAAGTGCCGCGTTGAGGGCGATGTCCTGTTCGAAGAGGTGCCACTGGTCGACGGCATCGCCGCTGGGCGCCTCGCACACGGTGTCGGGGGCGTGCTCCCAGGCCCACCAGTCGTTGTTCCAATTGCCGCCCTCGACCTGATGGGCCGCGGTGGCGGTGCCCCATCGGAACCCGTCCGGGAATCGTCGTGCCATGGGCGGGCAACCTAGTGGGCGCACTGCTGCGCCGCCGGGTGTGGATGTGGGAAAGTCTCCGATGTGAGCCAAGCCGCCGTCGACCGTCTCGTCGCCCTGCTCGACCTCGAGCCGATCGAGGTCAACATCTTCCGCGGCACGAGCCCGCCCGCCGAGCGTCAGCGCGTCTTCGGCGGACAGGTGGCCGGCCAGGCCCTCGTCGCCGCCGCCCGCACGGTCGAGCCCGAGATGCGGGTGCACTCGTTGCACGCCTACTTCCTGCGCCCCGGCGACTCCCGCATCCCGATCCTCTACGAGGTGCAGCGGATCCGCGACGGCCTCTCGTTCGTCACGCGTCGCGTCACCGCCATCCAGCACGGGCGCGCCATCTTCAGCCTCTCGGCCTCCTTCCAGATCCCCGAGGACGGCTTCGTGCACTCGGCGCCAATGCCCGAGGTACCCGATCCCGAGTCGATCCCGAACCTCATGGAGCGCTGGGCCGAGGTCGCATCCGAGCGGGGCGATCACCGCTTCGAGGTCGACCTCCCGTTCGACCTGCGCAACTGCGACTGGGGCCCCGCCGATCGCGAGCGCGAGTTGCCGCCCTACCAGCGGGTGTGGATGAAGGCGAGCGGCACCCTGCCCGACGATCCGGTGGTGCAGGCATGTGCGCTCACCTACGCGTCGGACATGACGTTGCTCGACACCGCGCTGTTGCCCCACGGGCTCGGGCCCATCGACAACGTGTTCATGGCCTCACTCGATCACGCGATGTGGTTCCACCGTCCCTTCAGGGTCGACGAATGGGTGCTCTACGCCCAGGACACGCCCTCGGCCTCGGGGGGCCGCGGCTTCGCCACGGGAAGCGTGTTCACCGCCGACGGCCAACTGGCCGCCACGGTGGTGCAGGAGGGCCTGATCAGGCCCCCACGCTGATCAGGCCCAACCCGGCAACAGCAGACTCAACGACTCCGACGCGAGGATCGCGAATGCGAGCATCGGCGGAACCGTGAGGAGATAGGCCACTCGGGGGCTCGAACGGCGATAGAGCTCCACAGCGCCTGCGATGGCGACCAAGAGGCAGCCGATCGACAAGGCCGCTCTGGGCCATTCCGAGGTCGAGGCGCCATTGCCCGTCGTCTTCGAACTACGCCCGTTCTGCGGGGTCGGCTCGAACGGCTTGCCCTTCATCACCGCGATCACGACCGTCGCTTCTCCGCTGTTCCAAGGGAACGCACTCGCAGACGTGATGAGTGTGAGCCGATCGTCGGTCGACGCACCGTAGAGCGAATCGATCCCGATCGGCCCCCCGTCGAGGGCGGATTCGGTCACCGCTGTCGCGGTCTCGACCGTCGTCGTCGTGCTCTCCTCGGCGGCAATGGTCGTGGAGGTCTCGTCCACTGTCGTCGTAGTCGTCTCCTCGGCGGCCACGGTCGTGGTGGTCGACGCAGGATCGATGGTCGTGGTCGTGGTCGACGCAGGCGTGGGTTTCGGCACCGCAGGAGCCGTCGTCGGATCCTTCTGAGAACCGAGCTGCACCGTTCCCGTGTCGGTGATCTCGTACAGGCTCTGACCCTGCGTGGTGGTCACGATGATCTGTTCGCCCACGACGAGCCGGTCGAGATCACCGAATGGGCCACCGAACATGGCGCGTCGACCGACGACCACGCTGTTGCCCGGTTGCCCAGGCGCAGACGTTCCGGGAACGTGCCCGGGACCGCGTTGCAGGGTGCCGGGATCCGCTCCCTCGACCACGACCTGACGCAGACCCATCGAACCGATCTCGATGATGCCCACCGCACTGCCGATCTCGGGGGCAGTCGTAGGGTTCTCGACGCCTCGAAGTCCGGTTGCCTGGTTCGCCGACTTCTCGATCGCCGAGCGGTACCGCTCGAGGAGCAGGCCCTGCTCGCGTTGCTGGAACAGCGGCTCGATGGCATAGAGCACGATCGCGAGGACGACGAGCGCGACGATCAGCCAGAGTGCGACCAAGGGTCCGTTCGCCATCCGCTGCTCGGGTGCAGCAGGTTCCGGGTCCCGAAGTGACGCTCGCGCCAGTGGATCAACGGGCGACGGGGTTCCGCTCGCCGACGAGACGGCTGGTGAATTCGCAGTTCGTTCGATCACGGTGGTCATCGACTCAACTGCGACGACGCAGGCCGAGCCGGCCAGATGTGGCCAGCGCTCCGAGGAGCAGGAGTCCGAACACCACGATCAGACCGACCATCGCCCGAGTCCCACTCGATCCCGAATTCGAGAACGAGGGCATCGAAGCGATGGCGGAGATGAGCTCCGAGTCATCGGTCGCGCCAGAGCCGGCGACCGCGCCCGCCGCGCCGGGGCCGGTCGGCGCGGGAACGGTCGGACGACGAGTCGATCCGACCGCGAGCGGAGCCGTGATGGGATCGATCGAACCCGATGCCGCCACGCCGGTCGGCTTCTGACCACAGGTCGATGCCGCTGTTCCGACCTTGGCGATCGCAGTGGTCGCGTCTGCGCGCAGGGCCGGAGTCAACGGGATCATCCCTTCGGGAAGGTTTTCCTGGCCTGGTCCGGTGAGATAGTTGAGCCAATCCGTCAACAACTTCTGAGAAGCGACCCGTGGCGCGCACGTTGCGTTCGTGAGGGGTTCGGCCGGCACGATGGCGTACTCGACGAAGGTCAGCGGGTAGGGCTGTGTCGCCGCCATCGGCCCGTTCATCGACGGAACATTCGCCGAAGTGGCGTCGGGACGCGGGATGCGGAAACCCTCGGCCGAAGTCGTCGCAGCCTCGATGCCTGCGGCCATCGATTCAGCAGTGGGAGAGACGTACTGCCCGGCAGCATTCTCGAGGGTGACCGGAGTCATCGCGAGCGCACGTGCGGTGACGAGGTCCGTGATCGCCCATACCCCGCCGAAGTTGTCGGTACGACCCAAACCCTTGATCGCCTTGTCGAGGAGGGTCCTTCCTGAATACAACTGCAGTGCACCTTGGAACGACGGACTCGACAGCGCCAGCGAGGCCGAGATGGACCGGCTCTGCCCCGCTTCCGGTCCGAACACGCCGGCCGATGGAACCTTCCACAGCGACGGTCGCAATGTGGCGAAGTGTCGAGTCAAGAACCACGAAGTCGACTCGGTCTCCGACGGTCCTCCGGTGAGCACTGCCGAGACACCACGCGGCGCGAACACTCCGGTGGTCGCCAATTCCGGGTTGGCCGAGGTGAGCCCCTCGAGCAGCGCGCCCGTGAAGAAGTCCGATCCACCTGCGAACATCGATGCCGCCTGATCGAGGCTCATTCGCACGGGGGAATACGGGATCTTGTTCCCATTGGCCCCGAGTTGGCCATTGCCCACTGCGACCACCGCTGCGTTGATGCCGATCGGGACCGCCACGGACGCACGGGGCGTGAGCGGCTCGGATCGTGGGCCCAGACCGAGCCCCACCGCTCGGTCGTAGCCGACCGCCGAGAATGCGAGGTCGACATCTCCGCGCGAGAAGGAATCCATCGCTGGGCCCTCTCCTGCGAAGCTGGTCGAGGAGATCGCGCCGCGTTGTGCTCCTGGAGCGCGACATTGATCGAGAGTCCACCCGATCCATGCATCGATCATCCGATCGGAACCCGCTGCCGTGACGATCCCGTCCGCCGGGCCTCCACAACCAGCGATCGGATCCTCATCGAGGTAGGTGAGTTCCTGCACGAACGGGATCCAACGAAGATCACCTGCGGCGTCGCGTCCTCGCACCTGCACCACCAGGCTGCAGGGCGAGCCAACGCCGCACGTGAGGCGCTGCACGGGATGATCACCCGTGTTCAATGGCCACTCCACGGTGCCCTTGCCCACGAACATCTCGAAGGTCCGACCACCGGGCTGTGTCGCGTACTGCGCGACCGCAGTATCTGTGGCGGTCAGATCGGCCGAGGTCGAGATGGGGAGAGCCGGACAGTTCGGTCCCCCGATGGCGAAGTCCGCATTCGGTGTGGATGCGAAGTTCGGGCGGTACGTGACGCCGGGGCGACAGACCTGTGCGCGGGCCTCTACGACGGGGTTCTCCGCAACCGTCGAGATCGTGATGGAGATCAGGCGACCATCGGTGATGTTCGTCGCAGGAGTGACCGACACGGTCCACGGCGTGGGGATGTTTGCAGCCAGGGCATCACGGGTCGAGCCTGGCGCGATCGCAACGGCGAGCACTGCGATGAGCAGTGCTGCCGTGGCGATCGCGAGGGGTCGGACTGTGCGACTCATCGATCAGATCGCTGCTCCAGCGAACCAACCGACCACGTCGGCGATCACATCGACCGAACCCCGTCGGTTGAAGATCGAGACCTGACCGCCCGTCCCGAGCTTCGAGATGACGAGGTTCGGGATCGTTTGACCAGCGACGAAGTTGAGGTTCGAAGCAGTCGGAGGCGTTGCGTTCCCCTTCGGCCATACCGTGAGGAAGCTCGAGGCCGGCTGTCCAGCCACGGCCACCCATCCGGTGGCAGTGACGTTCATGATCACCGAGTCGACGCCGCTCGCCGGGACGGTGGTGCGGCCAGCAACCGTGAGATCGATCGACTCACCTGCCGTGTTCGGAGTCGGGGCGTTTGCATCGCCCACCTTTGCCATGTTGCCACCAGTTCCGTTCCGAGTGTCGAGAGACCGGATCGGGTTCATGGGGAAGTAGCGGGCGCCACTCGACGACGGGCTGTAGTAACCCACGATGTCGGCGATCACATTCACGGCACCGCGCTTGTTGTAGATCTTCACGCTGCCATTCGTACCGATGCCGACGGTGACCAAGTTGGGAATCGTCTGGCCAACGGTGAGGTTGAGGTTCGACGCCGTCGGCGCCGTTGCAGTGTCTCCGGGCCACACAGTCAGATAGCTCGACTGGGGGGAACCGTTTGGCACGGTGAGTCCAGTAGCTGTCACATTCATGACCACGGCGGTCGCATCATTGGGGATCCCGTTTGAGCCGCGGATCTGGAGCGAGAGCGAGGAGCCGTCCGTATTCGACGATCCTTGAGCGGCGTCGCCGACCCGAGCAGCGGAACCACCCTGACCGGTTCCATTGCGAGTATCGAGTGCGCGAACCGGTGCGATGGCAGTGAGACCGTCCCCGGTATCGGGCGCGTAGAACCCCACGATGTCTGCGATGACATTGACAGCGCCGCGCTTGTTGTAGAGCTTCACGTTGCCGTCAGCACCTACGCCAACGGTGACCAGGTTGGGGATGCTCTGGCCGACTCCGAAGTTCAGGTTCGACGCAGTGGGAGGCGTTGCGCTATCGCCAGGCCACACCGTCAGGAAGCTCGACCGTGGAGAACCATCGGGCACGGTCAGACCAGTGACCGTCACGTTCATCACGACTGCAGTGGCTCCCGCAGGAATGCCGTTGGCTCCCCGGATCTGCAGCGAGACCGCCGATGCATTCGCATTCGATGCACCTTGGGAGGCGAGGCCCACTCGAGCCGCCGTTCCCCCCTGACCGGTTCCGTTGCGAGTGTCGAGGGCTCGGACAGGGGTGACCGCAGTGAACTTCGAGCCGCCGGGGATGAATGCGGGGCTGGCGGTCGAGGGAGTCGAATCCAAGGGAGTGACATTCGTTGCGACCACGACGAAGGTGTAGGGCGTTCCGTCATCGAGCCCACTGACGATGCAGCTCGTGTCGGCGGCCGCACCAGTACAAGTGTGAGCCGTCGCCACGCCATCGGCGTAGGCAGTGGCGGTGAAATGATCGAGGGCGACGCCGCCCGTGTTGGTCGGCGCAGTCCACTGGACCTGGGCACGACCACTCGAGCTGCTGGACGGAGCGACCACTTGGACCGACGTCGGTGCATCGGGCTGGAAGCCCTGTCCCAGATAGGTCACCGGGTAGCTCACGAAGATGCTGCCGGTCGAGATCTGGAGACGGAGGACGATCTTGCAAGCCGGTGCGCTCGGACCGCATGCGATCGTCGTCGACGTGCTGTCCTGCTTGGTGAACGTCTGGGTTCCGACACCCACGGGATAGGTGAGACTCAGCGACGCGTTCGGTGGCGCGCTCGTCTCGGTCACGGTCGCGGCAGACGCCGTCGAACCGGAGAACACCGATGCGATGCAGTTGCCTCCCGAGGTGGGCGAGAACTCCGAGAGGTAGTCGATGGTCGACGACCCCTTGCAGAGTCGGGCCTGAGCGCTGAGGATCGTCTGACCACCCGAGGCCGCGATCGCGAAGGTGACGGTGCTCCCGTCATTGAGCCCGGTGAGCGAGGACGGCGTCACCGAGAGGTTGAGTCCCGCGAGCGCCGAAGTGGCGGTCTCTGCCGAAGCAGCGTCGTTGCCCACTACAGCCGGACCGGTCACCAACACCGACGCGGCGAGGGAGAAGAGGGCGACGGCGAACGCCAGGGCCCGGAACTGACGATTCTTCTGGATCACTCGATGACCTCATTGAGGTGGGGAGCAGACGCGCTGGTCGGCTCGGTTCTCTGACAGGATCTCAGCGCCACGTGATCGCAACTTGGCAGTCGCCTGAACCAGGAATGCACGCTGAGTGAACTCTCGCAAGGACGCATGTGACGCTCACGAGAAGGTGAGGGGCACGGACTGGAAACCGAACCCGTTCGGGTATTGGAGCTTGAGGACGATCTGACATGGGTGCGACTGATCACAGGTGACCGTCGCATCGGCCCCCGACTGGGTCTTGAACGACGAGCTGCCGGTGCCGACCCGGAAGTCGACATCGAGGCCCCCATAGGGAGGTCGGCCCTCGACCGTGATCCGAGCATCGGAGTTGGGCGACAGCGCCGTCGGGGTGCATATGCCTCCTTGGGTAGGGATGAACTCGCCGTCGAAACGAACTGCGGCATCACCCCTGCACAGCCGGGCGTCGACGCCGAAGAGCTGTGATCCTGCGATCGGGTCGACGCGCACGGTGACGACATCACCAGTTCGCAGACCACTCGACAGAGGGAGTCGCACGGCAACCGGCATCCCCGGAGTCGTGAACGGTTGGTTCGTAGGTGCACCCACGCCCACCGCAGAACTCGGTGGGGCTCCGGCGACGACCGACGACGTGGTCGGATCGGCCCGACCGACGAGGTCGACCGTGTCGACCGTTCCACCACGGCCTGAGACGAGAGACGCCGTGATGGCCGCTGCGATGGTTGCGAGCGTCACTGCCATTACGACCGTGCGCACCTTCATCGATCCACTCCTCTCTCGCCGTGCTTCCGAAGACGGGCCCTCCCGGTGACGCCCAGAACACAGGGCGCCACCGGGGATCAGGTTCAGGCCGTGAACTTCCGGCAGGTCGACCCTGCAGCGTTGTTGCCGTTCACATTCCCGCTCGAGGGAAGGGGAGCGAAGCCGTAGGTGGCGATGATCGCCGCCCGCTGACCGGAGCAGAGCGGCGACTTCGATCCGCCGGCAGCGTTGTCGAAGCCCACGATGTCGCGGACGACCGAGTACTGCGGCGATCGGGTGTCGATCACGTTGTAGACGAACCGCACACCCGGGTACTGACCAGCTGCATCACACACCGACGTGTTGCAGCTTCCCTTGGCATTCGCCTCGACGATCGGATAGCCACCGGGCGCACCGCTCTGCACGACACTGAGGCCGGCGTCGTTGAGCTGCCACACACCGTCGATCGTGTTCCACGCTGCACCGTTGGTGTTCATGATCTTGAGATCGGCGGCGCCGGCGTAGTTCATGTTGAGTCCGCCGATTCGAGCCTTGACGCCTCCATTCGAGATGGAGCGCTTGTCGATGGTGGGGTTCACCGAGTTGTTCGCCTGGTAGACCCACTGCCCGACGGAGTAGGGGAAGATCGCCGACTGCCAATCCTCGGCCGGGATGATGTCGGCACGATTCTCCTCGAGCGCGATCGTCGTGCCACCGACGACTCTTGACTGATAGATCGGACAGGCCTGAGTGCTCGAGAGCGCAGACGCGAACCCGAGCAGCGCGGTGCGGAAGTAGGCCGCAGTGCCCGATGCCTCCGTCGGCGAGTAGAGCTTGATCGGACCGGCCGAACCACCGACCTCGGACCAGTCGGTATAGGTGCAGTTGAAGATGCCTCGCAGCTGCGCAAGGGTGAGCGTGGCAGGAGCCATGTTCGACGCGGTGGCCCACGAAACTGCGTCGAGGCCGAACGCGTAGTACTCACCCGTACCAGCAGCGGGCGAACCTGAGGAGAAGCTCGACGAACGCGCGATGTCGATGCAACCCTTGTTGCTCACACCGTGGGTGGTACCCGCGATGAAATCGCGAAGAGCGTTCCGTCCAGCACCCGATCCATTCGGAGCCACGATGTTGGGTGAGGTGAGTCCAGTCGTCCCAGCGGGGTAGAAGGTGATTCCACCAATGCAGTCGGCGTCCGCTGCGACCTGTACCGGAGCGTCGAGGAACGCATTCACGTTCGTCATGTTCACGCCGGAGACCGCAGTCGAACCGGAGTTCGCGGTCAGAGCGGCCATGACGTTCTGCGTGGTGTCCGATCCGACGATTGTGATCTCGGTCAGAGCCGATGCTGCACTCATGCCCAGGGAGAAGACGGAGAGGATCGCCACACCGGCGACCAGGCCCCGCTTTAGGAGGGAACTCTTCACGTGCGGTGTTTCCTTTCGGCAGAACTGGTGCACGGGCGTGCACGATCTGAACGTGGTCACTGTGGCAGTCGGTCGTGAACTTCCGACCTGACCCATCCGACTAGAGGGTGAACTTCGGCGGAAGACTCGGTGGCATGTTCGGCGTGGCGCACGCGACGCGGTTCATCGCTGTCGGCGCACGTGGATGAACCCGAGTGCCAACGGAACCACCATGATCGCAATGAGCACGAGGAGGCCGAGGGGGCTCGAGGTCGGAATCCGGCCTCCCGTGTACGCAACGGGTGCGGCTGCCCTCCAGTCGACGCTTCCACCACCTGCCGCCTTCGCACCTGTTCGGGCACTGCCAGAGCCCGAACCCGCACCAGCGGCACCGTCGCCACTGACTGCCAGACCCGCACCCCCGCCGCCGACCGATGTGACCCCGGCCAAGGGGTCAGGAGGACTCCCACCTCCCTCGCCGACCGAGCCCCTGAACCGAGGATTCGCGCAGTTGTCGGCATTCAGTTGCTCCGCTGGTTGACCCGTCATACGCGCGATCGAATTCGAGACCTCTTGGGACAGGTTCGGAGGCAACGGCGAGTAACCGATGCGAGCCATGTTCACCTGACCGTCGCAAGCGATGTAGCGCAGCCAGGTAGCCAAGGTCTCGGTGATTCCAGCGTTGGCGTAGGGACCCTTGCAGGTGGGTCTGTCCGCAGACACCATGCATTGGGTGACGATGTAGGAATAGGCAGAGATCGGATACGCAGCTGGGTTGCCCGAGTTGTAGACGCCGGAGAGCTCCTGCGAGAGATCGGGCCTGAGGCTCGCACCTTCCAGAGCAGCGGAGATGTTCTCGGCGTAGGGAAGGATCCACTGGCCAGCGGCATTCTCGATCCACGCCGAAGGCACGTCATAGGTCTTGGCGTAGCCGAACTCGTCGTACCCGATGCTCCAGAGACCTTGGCCACTCCCGATGAACTGGGCGATCTGGTCCGATCCCTGGAAGGCCTGCGACTTGGGCACGAAGGTTGGCGAGGAATCGAGTTGGATGATTCGCACCGTGGTCGGGAATCGATTCCTCGCAGCCCAAGGATTGAAGATGTCCGGGGCCGTGTTCTGGACGAAGTCGTAGAACAGCGCCGTCGTGCCCGACTGTCCTCCGCGGTACACCACGTTGATGGGGTGGTCACCGAGCACGAGTCCCTTGTTGTCCGCACTGATGGCTGGGTCGTTCCAGTTCGTGATGTCGCCGGTGAAGATGCGAGCCACGGTACGGCGCGAGAGATGCAGGTAGTCGACCTTTCGGCCAGCCGTGTCCTGCACGTTGTACATGATCGCCACTGCGCCGGCGACGCTCGGGATGTACTGATATCCGCGGGCATCACCGGCGGTGGGCGACGCAAGCGCTGAGAACTCCGCTTCGGTGCCAGCGAAGTCGGCCAATGACTGACCGAATGACGTGAGGCCACCGGGTGATCCGGTCGGTAGGTAGTTGACCTGGAGACCCCGGGTCTGCGCGTCGGCCACCCACTGCTGCATCGCAAGCGCGACATACGACGAACCTTGCCCATTCGCGCGTGCGGGCGCCGCTCCGACGGGAACGGCCGCAGCAACGAGGCAAACAGCAGCGACGATGACGACGCCGATGATGTTCGTGATACGACGCATGCACCGAACCGCCCCTGCACGTAGTCGAGAGTCCGTGGATCCTGTCGGTTCGAGAACATCGCTGTGGTATCGCCCTGTTCGACCACGTAGCCCGGTTGGTTCTCGGCAGCGAGGAAGAACGCGCAGATGTCGCTGACGCGCTGGGCCTGCTGCATGTTGTGGGTGACGATCACGACGGTGACCTGGCCGCGCAATTCGTCGATGGTCTCCTCGACTCGCCGCGTGGACGTCGGGTCCAGTGCCGAGCAGGGCTCATCCATGAGCAACACGTTCGGCTGGACGGCTAGGGAGCGCGCTATGCAGAGGCGCTGTTGCTGCCCACCGGAGAGTGCGCCTCCTGGGCTGTCGAGGCGATCGCGCACCTCGCGCCAGAGACCAGCGCGAACCAGAGACTGCTCCACCAACGTGTCCTTGTCGTCGCACTTGAGACGGGCGAGTTTCAGTCCGGCGAGCACGTTCTCCTTGATGCTCATGGCCGGGAACGGGTTCGGCTTCTGGAACACCATGCCGATGCGCATCCGCACCTGTTGGGCTCGTGTCCCGGCTGCGTAGATGTCCTCTCCACCGAGGAGGACCTCTCCGTCGAGCGCAGCACCCGGGATCAACTCATGCATGCGGTTGAGCATGCGCAAGAACGTCGACTTCCCGCAGCCGGATGGGCCGATGAGGGCAGTGACCTTCCCCTCGGGCATCACGAGATCGACGCCCTCGAGCACCAAGCGATCCCCGAACCAGGCGCAAGCTCCTCGGGCCTCGAGAGTGGCAGGTCCGGGGGGAGGCCCTCCGACGATCTCGACGCGCTTGGCCAGCACGTCGGCGAACTGCACCTTCTCGTTGGCCGTCTCGTTGTCGGCGTCCTCGATCGAATCGAGTGCGCTCTGGGCTGCGGTCGTATCGGTCATGGAGTTGGAGCCTCCGTGGTCGTGTTGGTGATCGACGTCTTCTGAACGCGGCGCAGGGACGACTGCCGCCGCTTCGAGCGGTCGCGCCCGAGAAATCGGGCGAACGCGAAGAGCACGAGCACGATGAGCAGAAGGGTGAGCGCACCGGCGAATCCGCGCTCGATGGCCGAGACGTCGGGTTTGCGAATGTTCCTATAGACGAACAGTGGGAGGGATTCCTGCGCTCCGTCGAACGGATTCACGTTCATTAGATCGAAGCCGAACGCCGTGAACAACAATGGCGCCGTCTCCCCGACTGCTCGAGCGATACCGAGAACGACCGCGGTAGTCATGCCGGTACGAGCTGTTGGGAAGACGACGGACCAGACCGTCCGAGCGCGGGAGGCACCAAGTGCGAGGCTCGCCTCACGCAAACCATCGGGCACGAGACGAAGGACCACGTCGACCGTTCGGGTGATCGTCGGAAGCATCGTGATCGCGAGTGCCAGGCTCGCCATGAACCCGTTGTACCCGAAGAGCGGATTGCCACTGTTGGCGAATGGAAGGATGAGTGTGGCGAAGATGAACAGACCAGCGACGATGGAAGGAAGACCGCTCATCGCGTCGACGAAGATGCGCACGGGGCGGCGCCACTTGCTCCGTGATTCGTTGAGGAACACTGCCGCTGCAAGCGCGAGCGGGAGGGACTCCAGCAGGGCGAGGCCCACCTGCTCGATGGTGCCAACGATGGCGTGTGATGCACCGCCCTCGGTGGAGGGTTTGACGGGCGTGATCCCGGTCTGGTCCTCGACGAAGAAGGTCGGACGCAGAGCCTTGAGCCCTTGCACGAGGATGTAGCCGATCAAGAGCACCAGCGGGATGAAGACGACCACCGCAGCGGATACGACGACGACGGTCATCACCCGATCCGTGGCGACCACTCGGCCGACTCGATCCGCGGTGACAGCAGCGAAGATCACGAGGAATGTGAGGTAGGTCCCGACGATGAAGCCGAAGAGGCTGGCTCCGACCGTGAACCGATAGAAGACAAGCCAATTGAGACATGCTGCGCTGGCCAGCGATCCGAGCAGCACCCATACGTCGAAGGTCGTGAACTCCCTCGGTCGACGAGGGGTCCGCTTGCGGTCGCTCGTGAGGGAATCCTCGGATCGGACCGTCGTGAGCGGCGCGTCGGTCGTGTCGATGGTGCTCAGATCTCGACCCCCGCGCCGGACCGACTCTTGGAGACGACCACCGAAGCGATCATGTTCGTGGCCAGTGTGATGACGAAGAGCACGAGGCCGGCCGCGAGCAGACCTGACGTCGTGAAGGAATCGGCTCCGGCTCTGTTCGCGATGAATCCGGAGACGGTCGCCCCACCGTTCTGCAGGATGTGGATCGCCTCACCGAACTTCTGGGGAACCTGAGGGAGGAGGAGGGCGACGGCGATCGTCTCGCCGAGGGCTCGGCCGAGCCCGAGCATGGCACCACCGATGATCCCGCCGCGACCGAACGGAAGGACGACCGATCGGATCATCCCCCAACGCGTTCCACCGAGCGCGAGTGCGGCTTCCTTCTCTCCTGGGGGAGTCTGCGAGAAGACCTCGCGCACCACCGAGGTGATGATGGGCAGGACCATCAGCGCCACGACGATCCCGGCGATGAAGATCGATCCGGTGAGGTTGGCATTCTCCTTGGTCGAGAACAGCGGGAACCACCCGAAGTTCTGCGTGAGCCACAACGAGATCGGGACGATCTTGTCCGAGAGATAGAGGAAGCCCCAAAGACCGAAGAGCAGACTCGGCACTGCTGCGAGCAGGTCGACGACCCCGACCAACCACTTCCTGCGCTTGACGGTGGAGTACTCCGTGATCGCCAATGCACAGAAGATGCTGAGCGGAACCGCGATCGCAACTGCGACGAGGGCCACGAGCACGGTGCCGAAGAGGAGGCCGAGCACACCGACCTGGGGCGGCTGCACGTCCGTGCGCCACGAAGTCGTGGTCAGGAAGTTCCAGATTCCCACCTCGGAGATGGCCTCGCGGCTCTGGAGCAGGAGGAACAGCCCGACGAGCGTGAGCAATACGAGGACGGAGATACCAGCTCCCATGGTGATGGCGTTGAATCGCCGATCGACCGCGCTCGGGACCTCGACGATGACGCGCCGCGTGCGGGTATCCCTCGACTCGACTGTGGGGGGTTCGGCGACGGTCGTGCCGGACACGTGGGCTCCTTGGAACCCGACCGGGTTGCGGGTGCGCGGGGGCGCGCCTCCGGACGGGACATCGCGAGTCAACGCTCCTGGCTCGGATTCGACAACCAACCCCGGGCCAACTCGTCATGAACGTCCGACCTCGGAGCGACCGGCACGTGAACTCGAGGTGAAGGCTCGCGCCTCGGGCGACGACCCCGGACGGCCACCGATCGGTAGCCTCGTCACACCATGTCCCCGGTCCGATCCCCTCGCACCCGCCCGCCCCATGGGCCGGGTCGACGCCGTCAGTTGGCTGCCCTCGCGGCGAGCGGAACGATCGTGCTCGCTGCGGTGCTGGCCGCGTGTTCGTCCGGTTCGGGATCGAAGGGCGCAGCCGGGGTCGACGCCGCGACTTCGAGCACTGCGGTCGCCACGACCGGGGCGCTGAGCGGTGCCGCCACGATCACGCAGAACCTCCGACTCACCGAGGTCGTAGGTGGTCTCGACGAACCGATCGCCATGGCGGCGCGACCGATGCGCAACGAACTCTGGGTGGCAGAACGTTCGGGTCGAGTGCGCGTGATCTCGGTGCTCACCAAGTGGGATGTCGACAACGGCCGCACCAACCGCTACGGCTATCGCACCGAACCGGGAAACGTGCTCGACATCTCGGGGCAGGTCGCCTCGGGATTCGACCTCGGCACCAAGGGCATCGCGTTCTCCACCGACGGACGAACGGTGTACCTCTCGTACACGATCGAGAACCGCGATCTCGTGGTGTCGGCGTTCGACGTGATCGACCCGATCCCACCGACGACAACCACGACGACGACCGTCGCGTCGTCGACCACAGTCGACCCCGCCGTCAGCACGACGTCGACGACGCGTTCCAAGACGAGCACGACGCTCGCAGGTGACACCAGTCAGGACAGCAACATCCCACCGCCCATCGTCAATGCGACGTCGGGCCGTCGTCTCCTCACCGTCGAACACGGCAGCGGCGCCGGCAACATCGGTGGATCGATCATGTTGGGCCGCGATGGATTCCTCTACATCGGTGTCGGCGACGGCAACGCGCAGGGTCAGGGCGCTGAGGTCGCGCAGGATGCCAATTCGCTGCGGGGCAAGATCCTCCGCATCGACCCCACCTCGACCAACGGTGAGCAGAGGTACGCCATCCCACCGGACAACCCCTACTCGGGTGGCGGGGGCGCAGCGCCGGTCTACGTGCTCGGCCTGCAGGATCCCGAGCACTTCTCCTTCGACCGCGCCACCGGCGACCTCTGGATCGCCGACGTCGACCGTGATCGCTACGAGGAGATCGATCGACTGCTCGCGAACGATCGGGCCACCAATGGAGCCAACCTCGGTTGGCCCTTCCTCCTCGGCAAGGAGAAGGTGCGTTCCGATGGAACCGCACCGAAATCGACGAGTCCGATCTTCGGCTACACCAACACTGGCGGCACGTGCGGAATCGTTGGCGGCGCCGTGTATCGAGGTCCATCGATGCCGAAGCTCCAGGGCGTCTACCTCTACGGTGATCGGTGCTCCGGAGAGGTCCGGGGTCTTCTCGTGAGCAAGGGGGTCGCCGCCGATGACAGAGCGCTCGGTCCGAAACTGCCCGCCGACGCGCTCACCTCGTTCGCGACCGACGATCAGGGTGAGGTCTACGTGCTCGCCAGCAACGGCACGATCTCTCGACTCGTCGCCGGGTAGGTCCGAATGAGTGACGAAACGCCACGTTGGCGCCGCGGAACGACACTGAGCGACGGCTCACGCATCTACTGGTGGCGTGAAGCGTTGATCGTCCTCGTGCTCGACATCGTCTACGAGACGATCCGGAACCTCTCCTCGGCCAAGCCCGACGTCGCCCACCGCAACGCGATCCGCATCATCGACTGGCAGCGATCCCTCGGCCTGTGGCACGAGCCGGCGATGCAGCAATGGGCGCTCAACTGGACGCCGCTCATCGTGTTCGCCAACTACTTCTACGGATCGGTCTACATCGGAGCCACCGTCTTCGGACTCATCTTCCTGTATCGCAAGCATCCAGATGACTACCCGCTGTGGCGCAACACCCTCGCCATCGGCACCCTGCTCGGCCTCGTGGGATTCGCCACATTCCCACTCATGCCGCCGCGTCTCCTCGACACGATGGGCGGCGACGCATACGGGTTCATCGACACGCTCATCAAGTACCCCACGTTCTGGTCGTTCGACTCCGAAGCGATGAAGACGATCTCCAATCAGTTCGCAGCGATGCCGTCCCTCCACTGCGGTTGGTCGTTCTGGGGGCTCGCCGTGTTCTACCCACGCGTGCGCACGTGGTGGGGACGCACCCTCGCCGTGCTCTATCCCGTGATGACCATCTACGTCGTGGTGATCACGGCGAACCACTACTTCCTCGACGCAGTGGGTGGCCTCGCCATCTTCGTGGTGGGATACGCCGTTGCTCGCGCCTTCACTCGCGCCGGGCGCCGGGCGCCTAGGGAAGTGGCCGCGGCTGATGTCCCGGTGACCGTCGATCCCTGAGGTCGATCGCCAGGCGATAGGCGTCGACGTTGCGATCGACGACGGCCTTCCAGTCCACCGGTGACGGCACGGTGCGATTGTGCTCACTCATGCGCTCACGCAGCGCTCGATCGAGCACCACACGGGTGAGCTGCGACACCATGTCGTCGTCGCTGCTGGCGAGCAGTCCCTCGCGCTCGTGGGTGACGAACTCCCGAATTCCCGTTCGAGCCTTGGCCACGACGGGGAGGCCGGCGCAGCGTGCTTCGAGCGCCGCGATGCCGAACGACTCGAGATTGGCCGGTGCCACGAATACGTCGGACGTGGCGAAGATCGAGCGGATCTCATCGCGCGTGCGACGACCGACCATGTCGACGCGGTCGGTGAGGCCGTTGGCACGGACGTACTTCTCCATCTGCGAGAGCTCGGGGCCATCACCGATGATCACCAGGCGAACCTCGGCCACGGCGCGCGTGCGCTCGACGACCTCGTGGAACATGCGGAGCAGATGCAGCGGCCGCTTGCGCGGCGCGAGCCGCATGACCGACACGAACGTGATCACTCCGGGATCACCATCGATGTGATCGATGGTCCAAGCGTCGTTCTCGATGCCGTTCGGAAGGACGACGACGTCGGCCCGTCGGCCGACGACGCGACGGATCGGACGCGCCGCGACATCGCTGACCGATGAGAGCACCACCGGCCACCGGCTCCAACGCGACACGAGATCGAGCCCGGCGAACAACGGCGTGGCATAGCTCCACATGCAGTGCACGGTGACCACCGTGGGAATGCCCACGCGTTGGGCATTGCGCGCCGCTCCGTAGGCGAGCGGACTCGCCACGCCGCCGTGGAAGTGTGCGACATCGACATGTTCCTCGGCCAACGCTCTTGCCGTGAGACGGAACGCCTTGCGGGTGAACGGGATGTCGAAGGGCAGGAGGGGTACATCGAGACGCCGCACCCGCACACCATCGACGACCTCGGGACCGGGAGTCGGCGTGATCACCACGACCTCGTGCCCCGAGGACTGCAGGTGACGCGCGAGATCATGCACCTGCATCTCGATGCCACCCAGTCGGGGTACGTAGCAGTCGGAGATCAACGCGATGCGCACGCTGCGACCCCCTCTGCCGTCATGCCGTCACGGTACCCGCAGGCCGCCCCTGTCAGAATGCCGAGATGGCCACGATCGTCGCCTTCCACGCCCATCCCGACGACGAGGCGCTCCTCACCGCCGGCACCCTCGCCCGTGCCGCCCGCGAGGGTCATCGGGTCGTGCTCGTGTTCGCCACCCGGGGGGAGGTCGGCACCACGGGCGACGCCCTCGCGTCGGGAGAATCGCTCGGTTCCCGCCGCTCGGACGAAGCCGCGGCGTCGGCCGCGGCGATCGGTGCGGAACGGCTGGAGTTCCTCGACTGGTCCGACTCGGGGCTCGCCCCCGCCGCCGATGGTGCGTGGCCCGAGGGCTCGTTCTGCGCCGCGTCGATCGACGACGCAGCGGCGCGGCTCGCCGCCCTGCTCGAGGAGGAGCGGGCCGACCTCCTCATCGCCGATGATCGCAACGGCGGCTACGGCCACCCCGATCATGTGCAGGTGCATCGGGTCGCGTGGGCGGCAGCTGCGCGAACCGACACATCGATGCTCCAGGCGACCATCGATCGCGAGTTCCTCTCGGGCGGCATCGAACTGGCCCGCGGTCTTGGTGTCGAGGTGCCCGAGGGCTTCGTACCCGTCGACATGTCGGACTGGTACACGACCCACGACGAACTCACCCATGTCGTCGACGTCACCCCCGCGCTCGATGTGCGTCGCGCATCGATGTCGGCCCATGCCTCGCAGACGACGGGCGCCGCCGACACCGTGCGCACGCTCGCCGTCTTCCTCGGCCTTCCCGACGAACTGTTCGCCATCGCATTCGGCACCGAGTGGTACGCCCTCGCGAAGGGCGATGGCCTGCCCGATTCGATCCCGCCCGAACTCGAATCCCTCTTCACCACGGCGCCATGAGCGAAGACGATCGACCGGAGGCCCTTCAGGGTCTGACCGACGAGGAGGCGAGCGATCCGTTCGCCGTCGTCGGCCACGAACTCCACCGCAAGTCGACTCGCCGCCGCGTCATCGAGGCACTGGTGTCGCTGTCGATCGTCGTGGTCATCTTCGCCTTCGTCATCCCTGCCGTCACCGGATCGCACTACTCGGAGATCTGGGAGCAGATCCGCTCACTCGATGGCGCCGAGTTCGCGGTGCTCATCGGCATATGGGCCGTCGCGATGCTCGCCTACACCGGTGTCCTCACCAACACCCTTCCCGGCCTGACCCACCTGCAGGCGTTGACCGTCAACTTCGCGGGAAGTGCGGTCTCCAACGTGATGCCATTCGGTGGAGCGGTCGGTGTCGGTGCCACGTACGCCATAGATCTCTCATGGGGCTTCCGGCCGCAGTCGGTGACATTGTCGATCCTGGTGTCGGGCGTGTGGAACGTGTTCGCCAAGCTCGGAATGCCCGTCATCGCGCTGGTCGCACTCCTCCTCTCCGGCGACGCCACCGGTGGGCTCGTCGTTCCAGCCGTGATCGGACTCGGCGCACTCGTCGCGGCGGCCACCGCACTCGTGCTCGTGATCCGCAGCGAAGCGCTTGCGACTGCGGTCGGCCGACTCGGACAACGAGTCGTGACGCGGGTGTGCCGGTTGCTACGCCGCGAGCATGTGCCCGATGTCGTCGACGCCGTGCTCGACTTCCGCCATCAGAGTGTGCGACTCATCTCACGCCGCTGGTGGGCGATCACATCCTGGGTCGTCGTCTTCAACACACTCCAGTTCCTCCTGTTGCTCGCCTGCGTCCGCGCCGTGGGCATCGACGGGCTCACGGCCTCTGAGGTATTCGCCGCGTTCGCTTTCGCTCGTCTGCTCGAGACCATCCCGCTGACTCCGAGCGGTGTCGGATTCGTCGAGGCGGGAGCGGCCGCCGCCCTCATCAGCTTCGGAGGCGCTGATGACGCGTCGACCGCAGCCGTCTTCCTGTTCCGCGGATTCGTCTACCTACTGGAGATCCCCGTGGGTGCACTCGCCTGGGTGGTGTGGAGCCTCGCCCGGAGTTGGCGGCGACCGATGGGCACTGCTCCTGCGGCCTGAGTCAGAGTCCCTCGATCGCCGCGTGCAATTCGTCCATCGCGTCGCGACGTCGTGCTCCCACTCCGAGATGCCAGTCGGGAACGATGACCTCGTCCACACCGACCTCGCGCCACTGCGCGACCAGTTCGGCGAACTGGGGTGCCGTACCCGCGAACGCCGCGCGTGGTGCGGCCCTACCCACGAAGGCATCAGCGTCGGATCGTGAGTCGGTCAGCAGCACGAGCGCCTGGGTCGTGCGACGGATCGAGGAGGGATCGCGACCGATGAGTTCGCACTGAGCATCGAGGATCGCCGCACGCTCCGAGAGCTGCTCGGGCATCGCCCACATGTTCCAGATGTCTGCGTGTCGGGCCACCAGCCCGAGCATCCGATCACCCTTCGCCCCGATCAGTACGGGCAGCTGCGCCTGTA
This sequence comes from uncultured Bifidobacterium sp., assembly GCA_964454715.1. Taxonomy (GTDB): domain Bacteria; phylum Actinomycetota; class Acidimicrobiia; order Acidimicrobiales; family Acidimicrobilacustridaceae; genus Acidimicrobilacustris. Next base: position 41,911 of record CAYVUO010000001.1, read on the forward strand.
CCGGACCGGGCTCGCACGGCGCATCGTGCAGTTCGTAGAACTCGCCGGCGAAATCGGTGCGACCACCGGCCAGCAATGACCGCACGACCGTGCAGTACTCGTCGAACCTGCGCACGCGTTCGCCCGGTGCACCGAGCGCCAATCCGTTGGCGACGTGCTCGGCCTCCATCCATCCGGCGCCGAGACCGAGCACGAAGCGACCACCGCTCACCCGATCGATCGTCGCCGCCCACGACGCCACCAGTGCCGGATGCCGGAACGTCGCCGACAGCACGAGCGGCATGAGACGAACTCGCTCCGTGGCATCGGCGAGGGCGGAGAGGGTGGACGTGACCTCGAGCCGGGGCTCGACCCCACCATCGGCACCGAGTCCGAACAGGTGATCCTCGAGCGCGACGCCGTGCCAGCCGGTGGCGTCGGCATGGCACGCAGCGTCGCGGACGTCGGCCCAAGGCTGATCGGCGGAGGGCCAGAGGGTGAGGCGCATCTCCTCAGTGTCGCACCGACGCGCGTGGCAGGAGCCGGATGTGCGAGAGTCTCCCCATGGGGGAACATCTCTTCGACGAACGCTCGATCATGCTCACGGATCGGGTCGCCATCATCACCGGAGCCGCCGAGGGAATCGGCGCCGCCACCGCCCGACTCTTCGCGCGTTGCGGTGCATCGCTCGCACTGTGCGACCGCCAGACCGGGCCGATGGCCGAAGTCGCGGCCGAGATCGAAGCGCTGGGCCGGCCCGTGCTCACGGCCGAACTCGACGTACGCGATGCCGAGGCCGTCGATCGTTTCGTGGAGCGGGTCGCGGCCCGCTTCGACCGCGTCGATGTGCTCGTCAACAACGCCGGTGGCACGTTCGTGTCGTCGTTCCTCGACACCTCGCCGAAGGGGGAGGCGTCGATCATCGCCGAGAACTTCACCCAGGTCACTCATTTCATCCGTCGCGTCGCGCCGCTGATGAACGACGGTGGGTCGATCATCAATCTCACCTCGATCGAGGCCCATCAGGCCGGACCCGGTTTCGGCGTGTACGCCGCGATGAAGACTGCGGTCGAGAGCTTCTCGAAGACGCTCGCCCTCGAACTCGGATCGCGTCGCATCCGGGTCAACTCGATCTCTCCCGATGCCCAGCCGTCCGAGGGCGAGCAAGAGGCGCGCAAGGCCATGCTCGCCTCCGACCCCGAGTACTTGCCGGCGTTCCTGCCGCCGCTCGGCTACTTCGGAACTCCCGAGGACAGCGCCGCGACCGCACTGTTCCTCGCCTCGGATCTGTCGCGGTTCATCACCGGAACCTCGATACATGTCGACGGCGGCAACTGGGCTGCCGGCGGATGGCATCGCCCCACCACCGTCGACCAGCTGCATCCGGGAGCCTGACATGACCGACGCGAACAGCATCTGGGGCCTCGAGGGCCGGTCGATCGTCGTCGTGGGTGCCGGTGGCGGTGGCATCGGCACGGCGATCAGTCGTCATCTCGGTGCGGCCGGCGCCACCATCGTCGCAGTCGACATCGACGCCGAGAAGCTCGCCATGTGCACCGACCAGTTGGCCGCAGCCGGCATCGCGCACGAGGGCATCGTGGCCGATGGTCGCGATCGCGAGCAGGTACGCGCCGTCGTCGACCGGGCATGCGAACTCGCACCCTTGCGCGGTTCGGTGCAGGTCGCCGGTGGCATGTGGCCACCGCAATGGGCACCGTTCGCCAGTGACGACCCTGCGTTCGACGACGTCATGGCACTCAACTTCGGCTCGACCGTCAACACCGTGCGCGCCGTGGGTCGTCGCCTCGTCGAGCAGGGCGAGGGCGGCACGCTCGTCAACATCGCCACCACGAGCGCTCTCAACGGCATGCCCTACGGCTCGGCCTACGCCGCGGCGAAGGCTGCTGTGCTGTCCCTCACCCGCTCACTCGCCATCGAATGGGGCAGCCGAAACATCCGCGTGAACGCGGTCGCTCCCGGATCCATCGCCACACCGAAGAGCGCATCGACCCGCAAGCCGGGCGACACCGATCGCGATGACGTCAACGTCATTCCGATGCGCCGCCGAGGCACGAGCGATGACATCGCTCAAGGTGTGCTGTTCATGATGAGCGACCTGTCGTCGTACGTCACGGGTCAAGTGCTGTGCATCGATGGCGGAACGTCGGTGCGCCCCACCTACAACGACGCCGAGGAGCTCCCGGTGTTCGTGCACAACGAGGAACTGCGCGCCCGTCTTCGCGACTGGTGATCAGAGGCTCGTGAAACGGCCGCCGCTCACCACGAGCGTCTGGCCCGTCACATAACGAGCCTCGTCACTGCATAGGAACACCGACGGTGGGCCGATGTCGGTCTCGGGTTCGCCGACGCGGCCCAGCGGCACGAGTGCTTCGATGCGTGCTGCGCGCTCGGGTTCGGTCGCTCGTAGGTTCTCGAACGCAGGTGACACGGCGAGCGGAGCGACGCTGTTGACCCTGATGTGATCGGGCCCCCACTCACGGGCGAGCGCGCGGGTGAAGCCACGCTGCGCGGCCTTCACGGCGGAATAGAACGGCGCTCGCTCCGAACCCTCGATGCCCGCGGGCGAACTCATGAGCAAGTACGCACCCCGTGTCGCACTCAGATGGGGATGGGCCTGCACGGCGAGGCGCCAAGTGGCCGTGATCGTGACCGACGAATGGTCGTGCCATTCGTCGAGATCGGTGTGCTCGAAGTCGGTTCCCTCGCTCGAACGATTGCTCACCGCGTTGTGCACGAGTGCGTCGAGTCGACCGAATTCGGCGACGAGTGCATCGATCGCAGCCTGGGACTGAGTGCCATCGGTGACGTCGCAACGCAACACGCGCGCGATGCCGCCCGCGGCCTCGACCTCTGCGGTCACCTCGGCCGCAGCCTCGGGTCGTCGCACACCGATGCCGACGATCGCGCCGGCCCTCGCGAATGCGACAGCCACGCCGCGGCCAACGCCCGCACCGGCACCGGTGACGAGCACGACCCGGCCCTCCATCAGCCCCTCGAGCCCGCTCACGGCTGCATCACCGTGCCCCGATCGGCGACGAGGAGGGCACCCGTGATGGCACCCGAACCCTCACCCGAGAGCAGGTCGACCAACCCGACGACATCGTCGACGGCCGAGGCCGGGGCGAGCGCGGGCTGACCGAGCACGGGCACCGACGGAACCACGACCGCGCCGGGTTCGTCGTCGCCGAGCAACCACGCCGACAACTCGACCTCGATGCTGTTGACGGTGATCGACCGTGCACCCCACCGTCGGGCCACGGCCTTGCCCATGACTCGTATCGCTTCGACCGCAGTGCAGAGGGGCACGAGATCGACGACGCCGACGGCAGCGACCGAAGGGATGACGAGAACCACCCGAGCGCCATCGGCGAGCACATGGAACGACTGCTGCCAGGCCACGAAGGCAGCCCGGATCGATCGTTCCGCTGCCGCATCCCATGCCTCTTCGTCGATGGCGGTGATCGGCGCTGCGACGTGCGCGCGTTCGTCGAGCCAGGCCCACACCATCCGCGTCGCCCGGTCGCCCTGGAGCACGACCTCGAGCGCGCCCTGCACCACGGCCGCATCGGTGAGGTCGATCGCATCTCCGTCGATCACGACGACCCACTCACCGCGGTCCGAGAGTCGGTCCGCCAGCGCTCGGCCCATGCCCGAACCCCCTGCGAACACGATGGTCACATCCGTCATTCCCCTCCCCCTTCGGGGCGAACCCTAGCGGCGCGACCGTCGAGCGGTCCGCGGGCGACCGGTAGGGTGCCGGGATGGACAGGGGGGTCCAGCGCAGGACGCTGCTCGCGACGATGCTCGGCGTCTTCGTCGCGGCGTGGCCGGCGGTGATCCTCGTTGCGGCCCTTCCCGAGATCGCCGACGACCTGCACACCCGCACGAGCACCATCGCGTGGGTCATCTCGCTGCCGATGTTGATGAGCGCCGTGAGTCTGCCGACGTTCGGACGCCTCGGCGATCTGCGCGGGCACCGCAAGGTGTTCATCATCGGTCTCGCGGTGTGCGGTGTGTTCTCGGTACTCACCGCGTTCGCGTTCGACCCGTGGATCCTGATCATCCTGCGCACGCTCAGTCAGACCGCCGGCACGGCCACGACACCGACGGCCATCGCATTGATCATGGACCGCTTCCCTGCCGAGTCACGCCCGAGAGCCCTCGGGATCTGGGCCTTCGTCACTGCACTCTCACCGGCTGCCGGCCTCGTGTTCGGCGCCCCGATCGTCTCGGCGATGGGATGGCGTGGAGTGTTCCTCCTGCAGGGTGTGCTCGCCGTCGCGTTCCTGCCGCTGTGCCTTCGGTGGCTCTCCGAGACCCCGACCCGCTCCGACGTGGGCTTCGACGTACCCGGCAGCATCACCCTGGCCATCGCCACCGGCGCCCTGCTGCTCTATCTCGATCGGGCCAGCTCGGTGGGATGGACGAACCCGGTCGTACTCATCGCGCTCGCGATCGCTCCCATCGCCGGAGCTGCGTTCCTACGCATCGAGAGACGGGCTGAACATCCGCTCCTCATGCCGTCGATCCTGCGCAACCGGGCATTCGCAGCACCATCCATCGGCGAGTTCCTCGCGTCGATGTCGAGCGCGGCCGTCTTCTTCAGCACTCCATTGCTGCTCAATTCTCGCCTCGATCTCGAGGTGTCGAAGACAGCGATGATCATGCTGCCGCTCCCACTCGGCATGTGCTTCGGCGCGCTGATCGGCGGCCGTGTCGCTGCAGCGGTCGGCGAGCGCGTGGGTGTGCTCATCGGCTCGACGTTGATGGCGACGTCGATGTTGATCTTCATCGAGGGATTCACCGCCAAATCGATCCCCGTGATCATCGTCGGTCTGATCGTGCAGGGAACGGCGAACGGTTTCGTGCGTCCCTCGGTCGCGTCCGCCGGTGGAGCTGCTCTCAGCCCGGAGTACTTCGGTGTCGGCATGGCCACGATGCGCATGACCACGATGCTCGGTTCGACCGCCGGCATCTCCATCGCCATCGCCGCGTACTCGATCAACGGCTACATGGCCGTGTTCCTCACCACGTTCACGATCGCCTGCCTCAGCGTCTTCGTCATGACGTTCGTACGTTCTCGGCCGCGAGCCGACGCGTCGCATCGTCAGGAGTTGTTCGAGGAGATCGAGACCGACACCGCTCTCACGTCGATCCCCGTCGGCGAGGGTTGACCGTAGGATCACCGCCATCGAGATCCTCGTCGTCTGCTCGGGCAACACCTGCCGCTCACCGATGGCCATGGCGCTGTTGGCGCACCACCTCGCACATCGCGGTGGTGAGGCCTACGTGCATTCCGTTGGCACCATCGGGTGGGGCGGACCCGCAACGGCGCATGCCGTCGAGGTGCTGTCGCGTCGCGGAGTCGACCTCAGCGAGCACGAGAGCCGACGCATCGCCACCAGCCATGTGCTCGAGGCCGATCTCGTACTGGGCATGACGCGGGATCATGTGAACGGTGTGATGATCCACGACCCCGCTGCCGTCGATCGGTCGTTCGTGATCGGCGAGCTCGTCCGTCTGGGTGATCGCATCGGCCCCCGGCGCAACGGGCAGTCGGTTCGGGAGTGGGCGGCCGAGGTGGCTGCGCTGCGCCCACCGAAGCGTCCGCCCGGCCAAGCCTCCGATGAGATCCCCGATCCCGTGGGCGAGGGTGAGGCGGTCTACGAGGCCACAGCCGAACGTCTCGACGGACTGTGTGCCCGCATCTCCGAACTGCTGCTGCCCTGAGCCGCTCTCGCTGAAGCCGCTCCGGGTCGGTTCACTGCTCGCCCTCGGGCGGCACCCCCACGGGCCATCCCTCGATGACGACCACCTCGCGGGCCATCGGCGGCACCCATCCCTCACCGTCGACCCAACGTCGCACCACACGACCGGGCACACCGGCGACGACCGAGTGATCGGGGATCTCGCCCCGCACGACCGCGCCCGCCGCGACCGCGCAGTTCCTACCGATCGTCGTGCCCGGCAGTACCACCACACCGGTACCAATCCATGTGCCCGCACCGACGCGCACCGGTTCCACCTGCAGCACCTGCTGGCCGACGGGCAACCATCGATCGGCGTAGGTGTGGTTGTGATCGGTGAAGTACACGTTGGGCGCGATCGTGACGTCGTCCTCGAGCACGATCGACTGACGGGCGACGAACCAACAGTCCTTGCCCACGGTCGTGCGATCGCCGATCTCGACCACGGGCGGATGATCCGGCGCATAGGTCTCGGTCGGCATCCCGATCGCGAGCGTGACCCCCGAGTTGAGGAAGCAATCGCGCCCGATGACGACGGTATGGAGGTTGTAGCAATCTCCGGGTGGGAAGGCGACCCAACTGCCCTCACCCATCGCTCCGAAGCGATCGGCCAGACGATGGCGCCAGTCGAAGGCCCCCCAGCGCCGGACCCGGGCCCACAGGCGGTTGACGAGCGCCGTGCGGTAGGCCTCGAACGGCCCCAGGGCCCGTCGTGCTCGTCCGGTCATCGCCACGGCGGGCGACGCTAGCGCCCGTGCCCGAGAGGTCGTACCGGGCATGCTGCGCCAGTTCCGACTAGCGTGAAAATTCTTATCTGCCGTCTCCCACCGGAGGCCCCGTGGCCACCATCCGCAGCTTCGCTCGAGTGAACCGCAGTGCCGACGACGTCTGGCGGGTCGTCGGCGATCCGACCCGGATCATCGAATGGTTCCCCGGTGTCACCGCCGTCACCGTCGAGGACGGAGTGCGCACGCTCACGTTGGCCTCGGGCCTGCCCGTGTTCGAACGGATCGTCACGCTCGATCACCACATGCGCCGCTTCCAGTACCGCATCACGGGACCGCTGCCGGTGCGCTACCACCTCGGCACGATGGACGTCATCGACGACGGCCAGCCGGGATGCCTGCTGCTCTACTCGACCGAGATCGAACCAGACCCGATGGCGTTCGTGCTCGACGGTGTCATCTCGGCCGGCATCGCAGAACTCGCACGACAGCTCGACGCACACGAGGAGGCACGCTGATGGCACGCAAGATCCTGTTCATCACGACCGATCAGATGCGCTACGACGCCATCGGAGCGAACGGTGGCCGCATCGCCCGCACACCCAACATCGACGCACTCGCCGCCGGCGGCATCACCTATGACCGAGCCCAACCGCAGAACGTCGTCTGCATGCCATCGCGATCGACGATGGTCACCGGCCAGAACGTCGGCACGCACGGTGTGTGGATGAATGGTGTGCCACTGCCGGTCGATGCACCGAGCGTTGCCGCTGTGCTGCGTGACGCCGGCTATCGCACGGCGCTCATCGGCAAGAGCCACTTCGAACCGTTGCTCGATCCGTTCCTCCGCTTCTTCGAGAACAAGCACGGCTTCAGCGGCGCCACCGAGGGTCACCGAGGCTTCGACCACATGGAACTGGCCACGCACGGTGCCGTCGGGTTCACGCACTACGCCCGATGGATGCGCGAGAACCATCCCACCCAACTCGGGGGCTTCTTCCAGGTGCTCGATGGCGATCTCGAGGTGAATGGCACCGGTGGAGGCGACACCGGAGCTCCGCAGGTGAAGTTCAATCCGACGACGCGCGACGTGTACCACACCGATTGGGTGGCCGATCGCACGATTGCATGGCTCGACTCGCTCACCGGCGACGACGACTGGTTCTGCTGGATGTCGTTCCCCGACCCGCACCATCCGTGGGATCCGCCCGAGTCCGAACTGCATCGCGTCGACTGGCGCCAGCTCGATCTTCCGGACGGCTATCTCGAGGATCGCGCCGCGCGTGAGGCAGCGATCGACGCCAAGCCCCGTCATTGGCGCATGTGGTACGACGGCGAGCTCGTGGGGAACTACGAGGCACCGGCCAAGTGGGTGCCCGCCACGCTGACCGCCGATCAGGTGCGCGAAGTCAATGCGATGGCGCACATCGAGAACGAACTCATCGACGAGGCCATCGGACGCGTGCTCGCCGCCATCGCTGCGCACGGGTGGGCCGATGACCTCGACGTCGTGCTCACCACCGACCACGGCGAGTTCCAGCGCGACCACGGCTTCCTGTTCAAGGGCCCGTACCACGTCGATTCGCTGTGTCGACTCCCGCTCATCTGGCGTCCTGCACCGTCGGCCGGTGGCGGCGACGCCGCACATGCCCGCGTATCACGACCCGTCGGCCTGCTCAGCCTGGCTCCAACCTTCTGCGCCATCGCTGGCGTGCCCGCGCCCGACTGGATGGAGGGCAAGCCCCTGCCCATCGACGATGCCGACGCCGATGCGCGCGGCTTCGAACGCGTGCTCACCGAATGGGACAGCCGTCAGCCCGATGGCACCGAGATGCATCTGCGCTCCATCACCCGTGACGACATGACCTGCACGATGTACCTGCCCGGCACCGTGCATGACGGCACCGAGGGTGAGCTCTACGACCTCGTCGCCGATCCGCATCAGCGAGTCAACCTCTGGGACGATCCCGCGCATCGTTCGACGCGCGAGGAATTGCTCATCGATCTGAGGGCGAACTTCGTCGAACCCCGCGAGATGCGCCGGGCCGAGGCTCCCGTCTAGAGCAGACCGGCCAGCACCTCGGTGGTGGCCTCACGATTCATGTAGGGCACACCGACGAAGGTGGTCGCACCTGCCTCGAAGATCGCTTCGACCGCAGCACGCACCGTGGCGGCGTCACCGACGATCGCGACGTCGGCCGGACCATCGACGCCCTCCCGATCGAGCATGGCGCGATACGACGGCAGGAAGCCGTAGATCTGGAACTCGGTGGCCGCCGCTTCACGCGCTGCGGCCTCGTCGTCGGTGACACACACCGGCAACGCACACACGATGCGCGGCGTCGGACGGCCCGCTTCGGCGGCGGCGGCATTGATGGTCGGTGCGACATGCGTGCCGATGGTGCCGACGCCCGTCATCCACGTGACAGTTCCTTCTGCCATGCGCGCAGTGACGTTGAGCATCTGGGTGCCGAGCGCGGCGACCAGCGTGGGAACGGGCGTGGAATCGGGGATGTCGAGCGCCAGATGTCCGTGGAGGGTCTCTCCTGCGAAGTCGGCGGCATCACCACGCAGCAGCGGCTGCAGCACCGACAGGTACTCACGCAGATGACGAACCGGCTTGTCGAACGACATGCCGAACATGCCCTCGATCACCATCTGGTGCGACAGACCGATGCCGAGCGTGAACTTGCCCTTCGCCGCCTGCTGCACCGTGCGGGCCTGCGCCGCCAGCATGGCGGGGTGGCGCGGATAGGTGGGCACCACCGCGGTGCCGAGTTCGAGTCCGGGAACCTCGCGGCCGACGACGGTGAGTGCGCTGAGCGTGTCGAGGCCGAAGATCTGCGGCATCCAGAACGAATCGAAGCCGGCGTCGGCCGTGGCACGCGCGTGCTCGACCGCCTTGTCGATGGTGGGGGGCTGGGCGAACAGGCCGATGTCCATGGGTTCCTCCGAAGCGTGAGGGGCCGAGACTAACGGTCGGACCGTCGGCCCGATCAGTCCTCCGGATGTTGCCGGCGATCACGCTTGCGAGCGGCAGTGCGGCGCTTGGCCTCGAGCCTGCGCTCCACCGATGCCCTCGTCGGACGCGTGGCCCGCCTCGACTTCTCCACCCGCAACGCGCCCGACAACCGTGCCCTCAAGCGCTCACGAGCCAGCTGCCGATTGCGCAACTGCGATCGTTCGGCGTCGACCGACACCACGACGACCGGCCCCAGCCGCTCGAGCACTCGCGCGCGCTGATGCTGTGAGAACGCCGTCGATGCCATCACATCGAACCGCACCTCGGCCCGCGTATGCGCTCGGTTCGCGTGTTGTCCTCCTGGACCACCGCTCGGACCGAACGACCACTCGAGTTCGTGAGCGGGCACCACCACCGACGGCGTGATGCGCAGATCGTCGGTGGCCGTCATGTCACAGGAAGGTGGCCACGACCTCTTCGGGCGGCCGACCGATGGCGGCCCGATCAGCGGTCTCGAGGATGGGGCGCTGCAGGAGTTCGGGATGTTCGAGCAGGAGCGCGATGACCGCATCGGCAGTCGTGTAGTCACCCGCGTCGAGACCGAGTTCACCGAATCGCTTGTCCTTGCGCACGAGGTCGGCGACGGGATCCTCGAGATGTCCGATGATGCGCTCGAGATCGGCGCGGGTCGGCGTTTGCTTCAGATAGAGCACGGTGTCGTAGTCGACGCCAGCGGCAGTCAGCGCCTCATCGACCTTGCGCGACGTCGAGCACTTCGGATTGTGGAACAACGTGAGTCCGGCCATGAACCGATCGTAGGCATCGGGGGTGGGAGCGGTGCGCACCCGCCGCAGGCCGGCGGCCCGTAGTCGCTTCACCAGTTCACGCGATCCCACCGGCACCGCGCCCATCTCGATGGCGCGCACCCGATACTCGGTCGGCACGTCGTAGTGGTCACCCTGGAAGCCGCGACGCGGGATTCCCAGGCCCTGCGCGAACTCGTGCAACTCGTCGAAGCTGGTGTCGCTGACCATGTGCGCCCAGAGACGGCCATCGAAGGGCCAGATCGCGTCGTCGACGAGGATCGTCACGGCTCGGAACCTACCGCCGATGGGTCGTAGCCTGACGACGTGACCGCTGCGAAGAACCTGTCACGAGCAGCCCGTCTGCGTGAGATCCTCGAACGCGACGGCGCGGCGTGCGTGTGGTGTCGCCGCCCCATCGACACCGACCTCGTTCGCGCCACCACCGAACACGTCGTTCCCCGCATCAAGGGCGGGCCGTCGTGGATCGAGAACGAAGTCGCAGCGTGTGCTCGGTGCAACCGTGAGCGCGGCCACCGCACTCCGTCGGAGTGGATCGACGAATGCGAACGCCGAGGTCTCGAACCCGACCGAGCGACGATCGTCGCCGCCCTCGAACGGCTACGCGCCGCCATCGCCGAGCGGGGCGGTCAACGTCGGGCGCGCCCCTACGTCGACTCACAATTGCGTCGCCTGGCCCGGGGGCGCCCTCAGCCCTGAGCGATGAGATCGTCGGGCACCGTCCACGTCGTGAGCGGTAGACGATCGAGCGAGAAGCGGTCGAGCACATCCGCTGCGCTCGCCACACCGTCGACCCCATCACAACCGATCGACGCAGCGAGCACGCGCAACACTTCGGCATCGGAGTGGCGAGCAGCCCGAAGCTCCTCGAGGGACACCGCGCCATGGCGCTTGGCCAGGCGCTCACCATCCGACCCGATCACCAGCGGCACATGCGCATAGGAGGGCGTGGGAAGGCCCAGCAACTCCTGCAGCACGATCTGGCGCGGCGTGGTGGGCAACAGGTCGTCGCCCCGCACGACCTCGTCCACATCCATCTCGGCATCGTCGACGACGACCGCGAGGTTGTAGGCGGGCAATCCATCGGCGCGCCTGATGACGAAGTCGTCGACCGGTCCCGTGAATGCACCGTGCACGCGATCGACGAATGTTCGCTCGGTCCCATCGGTGCGCAGTCGCAACGACGGCCGCCGACCGGCCGCCTCGCGTTCGGCTCGGGCCGCCGAACCGAGATCTCGACACGTACCCGCATACGCGCCCACCAACACCGGCCCGTTCGGAGCGGCCGAGGCCTCGGCGGCCTCGGCCAGCACCTCTCGACGCGTGCAGAAGCACGGGTAGGCGAGGTCGTCGGCGATGAGACGATCGAGTGCGCTGCGGTAGAGCTCGTGACGCTCCGACTGCCGCATGACCTCACCATCGTGATCGATGCCCAGCGCAGCGAGATCGGCGATCGCAGAGATCTCGTGCTCTCGGCGACACGCCATCTCGTCGAGATCCTCGACACGCAGCAGGAACTTCGAACCGGAACCGCGGGCAAGGAGCCACGCCACGAGCGCGGTGCGGAGGTTGCCGAGATGCAGCGAGGCTGTGGGACTCGGCGCGTATCGGCCGTCGGCCATCAGTCGTGGGCGCGGATCTCGTTCCAGAGATCTCGGTAGTACCGCGCTGCCCGACCACTCGGCGAGAACGCTGCGACCGGCTCACGGTGCACACCCATGCGTTCGACATCGGACGACGCGGGGATCACGGTCGAGAGGATGTCGGGGCGCTCGGCGCGCAACTGCTCCATGAGTTCACGATGGAGTCGCTTGCGATTGTCGGCCATCGAGAAGAACGAGAACACCTGCAACCCGCGGGTGATGTCGCGGTTCTCGGCGAGGAACTCGTCGAGCTGCTCGTACGTGCGCAACGACAACGTGGTGGGGATGAGCGGAACGATCAGCGCGTCGGCGGCACGGAAGATGGTCTCCGAGGCCAAGGAGATGCTGGGCGGACAGTCGATGAAGACGGTGTCGTACTCCCCCTCGACCTCGCGCAGCAGCTTGCGGAACTTGGCATGCGGCTTGCCCACCGCGGCCAGCAGCAGATCGAACTTGCGGTACGAGAAGTCGCCGGGCACGACGTCGAGGCCCTCGTACTGGCTGCTCTTGACCACATCGGCGAGGTCGCGGCGGCCCTTCACCAGCGCCGCACCACCACCCTTCACCTTGGGCTTGACCCGGAAGTAGTAGGACGCCGAGCCCTGGGGGTCGATGTCCCACAGCAGCACGCGGTCACCGGCCTCGCGAGCGGTGTAGGCGAGGTTCACCGCGGTGGCGGTCTTCCCCACTCCGCCCTTGATGTTGTAGGTGGCGTAGACCTTCATCGTCGTCGGGTCCTCCTCGACGACGACGCTAGTTGACGAGGTCGCCGAGATGGCTCAGGGTCGCGGGCGACGCGGGATGAACGGACTCGTGCGTCGCACGTAGTCGACGTAGCCCGGTCGACGCTTCACCAACGACTTCTCGAGCAGTGTCACTCCCGACACCCGACGCAACAGCGTCGTCATGACGACGGGACCGATGAGGCCCAACCAGGCCCATCCTCCAGCGCCGAGCGCGACGACACCGATGCCCCACCACACACATGCGTCACCGAAGTAGTTCGGGTGACGCGTGTAGCGCCACAGACCACGGTCCATGACCTGACCGGCGGAGGACGGATCGGCCTTGAACGCCCGCAGCTGCGCGTCGCCGATCGACTCGAACGCGAACCCCAGCAGCCACACAGCAGCGCCGGCGACGAGGGCGACGACCCAACCGGTGGCCTTGCCGGCCGTGCCGATGCCGAACTGCAACGGCAGCGACACGATCCACATGAGCACGCCCTGGAACACGAACACCGTGCCCAGACTCACCAGCCAGAACTTCGAACCGTGCTTCTTGCGCATCGCCTTGTAGCGATAGTCCTCACCGTGCCCGGCGTTGCGGGTGAACAGGTGCAGCGACAGCCGCACACCCCAGATGGTCACGAGAGCCAGCAGCACACCGGTGCGCAGGGCATCGACATGCGATTGGGCGACCGCGAACGACACCCAGCCCACCACCACGAACCCCAACGACCAGATCGGATCGACGATCGAGGCGTTGCGCAGCGGGAGGCTCACCGCCCACGTGGTGACCATGACGGCGGCGATGGCGATGGCGGACCACAGGAGCACGGAGGAGTTCATGGTGATGTGAACGCGCCGATGGCCCGGGGGATTCCCGAGTGGCCGATCGGATCGATCCTGGTTCCGAGCCGGTTCAACCGGTGATCTTGGGCGTCACAGGGGCGGGCGCCGCTGTGGTCGTGACGTCAGGGACGGTCTGGTAGGTCGTCCAGCCCGGGGCCCATGCTCCGAGGTCGACACCCTGCACGATCATGACTGCGTTCGTGCCATCGACGTTGCTGACCCAGAGGTCGTACGGATTGGCCACGCTCGGTTCGTTCGCCCCGAGGAACAGGAGGCGTGCGGCCGAGAACACGATCTTCGTGCCGTCCGGGGACAACATCGCCCAGAACAGGTTGCCCGAGCCGACCGTGGAGGAGTCGAAGAGCGTCGTGATCGTGCTGCCATCGAGCGAGACCGACACGATCTCCCCGCCCGGGCTGGACATGGACACGGCGATGTAACCCGACCCATCCGGCTTCCATGAACAGTTGTAGAGCGGATGGGCTGCAAAGGTGAGTTGCGTCGTGACGAGCGTCGACACATCGAGAACGAACAGCTGTCGGACCCCGCTGCTCAACCCAGCGAAGAGGATCTTCGTGCCATCGGGCGAGAATTGTGGAGCGGCGACGTCGTACGCACCGTTCGTGAGGTTCACGAGACCAGATCCGTCGATGTTGCTCATCAGTAGATCGGTCGCCGTGTTCGAATTCGTGTGCAGCACGTAGGCAACCTTCGTGCCATCGGGCGAAAGCGTCGAGAAGTCGATGAAGTCGGTACCGGTCGTCGTGGCGATCACGCCACCACCGGAACCGTCCATCTCGATGTAGCGGAGTTCATTGGCCGAAGCGCCGCTCGACCAGGTCGCAAAGGTGAGCCGCGAACTGCTCGCATCGGTCGAACCACCGAGGCCGTCGGCAACGAGCACCCTGTCGCCCGAGCCATCAGGATTCACCAGATGGATGCCACCCGATGTGTCGGCGAACGCCGAGTACTGGATCATCCCGTTCACACCAGGTGTCTGCGACGAGCCAGCGGGCAGGGCCGATGACACGAACGCGATGCCGGCGACGACGATCGACGCTCCGGCCAGCGCAACGCGACGGTTGAAGGACCTCATGGACCGCACTCCCCTTCGAGGATGGAGGCGGTTCCGCCCATGCGGCACCTCTGCTCCGATAAAGATCCTACGCCCTGGCCGCCCGCCGCCGGGAATCGGTCAGCGAGGTGACAACAACAGCGAATCCATGCCTCGAAGCACGAGGCGACCGTTCCAGTCCGGCTCGCCGACAGCCCGAAGGTCGGGGAAGCGCCGCACGAGGCTCGTGATGGCCACCAGCCCCTCGAGGCGAGCCAGCGAGGCGCCCAGGCAGTGATGGGAGCCGCTGCCGAACGACAGATGGCGGGCGGCATCGGCCCGTCGCAGATCGAGCTCGGCCGCAGTGGGCCCGAACACCGCCTCATCACGATTGGCCGAGCCGAGCGAGGTGAGCACGAACGTGCCGGCCTCGATGTGATGGCCGCGCAACTCGATGGGCTCGAGCGCGATGCGGCGCGACATCTGCACCGGTGAGTCGTAGCGCAGCAACTCGTCGATCGCGGTGGTCTCGACCGACGGGTCGTCGCGCAGCAGTGCCAACTGCTCGGGATGCTGCAGCAATGCCCATGTGCCGTTGCCGATGAGGTTCACCGTCGTCTCGTGCCCGGCGATGAAGAGCACGTTGACCTGATCGAGCAGCTCGACATCGCTGAGTACGTCACCGTCGTCCTCGGCACGGATGAGCGCGGTGAGCAGATCGTCGCCGGGGTTGCGGCGCTTCCACTCGATCACCTCGGAGATGTGGGCCCGCATGTTCTCGCCCGCGATCACGCATTCACGCAATTCGTCAGGGCCGATCGTGAAGTCGAGGATGCGCACCAGCGTGTGCGACCACTCCCGCAACTGATCACGGTCGCTGTCGGGCATGCCCAGCATCTCGCTGATGACGGTGAAGGGCAGAGGGAACGCGAGGTCGGCGATGAGATCGAACTGATCGAGATCGGCGACGGCATCGAGGTGCTGATCGACGATGCGTTGCACCACTGGTCGCAGATCGGCCACTCGCCGGGGGGTGAAGACGCTGCTGACGAGCTTGCGCAGTCGGGTGTGATCGGGAGGGTCGATGTTGAGGATCGACGTGTCCTCACGCGGCTCGGAGTCGGGTGCGGTTGCGCGGATCCTCACCCGTGAGTTCGACCGCCTTGCGCACGTCGACACTGAGCGTGACGTCGCGCAGGAGTCGGGTCGACTCCTCATGGGTGAAGACGATCCATGGACCGAACGGCGTGGCCTGCACCGGCTCGGCAGTCCGCTCGACCGCGTAGGCCGGATAGGGATCGCGGGCGAAGTCGGGATCGAACGGGTTCAGCACGCAGATGTTCTAGTGGCGATGGGCGAAGGTGCCCGCACCGAGATCAGTGCGGCAGATCGCGGAACGGCGTGGTTCGGTCGTTGCTCGGCTCACGGGGAAGACCCAGTACGCGCTCGCCGACGATGTTGCGCTGCACGTCCTCGGTGCCGCCACCGATGCGGGCCATCCACTGACCGACGAACACCATCGTCTGCCAGTAGCCATCGTCGATGGCGTCGGCACCCCACAGCATTCCGTCGGCGCCCATGAGCGACTCGACGAGATCTCCCTGGAACGCGAGACGGTCGCTGATCGCGATCTTCATCACCGACACCTCGGGCCCGGGAGCGACACCCTTGGTCGCTGCGGTGCGGGCTCGGTATCCCATGTAGCGGGAGATCTGGTAGTCGGTGTAGAGCTTCGCCAGCTCCTGACGAACGACGGGGTCGGACGTGCGCCCGTAGCGACGGGCGAGCGAGAGCACACCACCGAAGCCATCGCCATGACCGGCACCGATGTCGGCGCGCTCGCTCGTGAGCGTCGTCATGGCCACGGCCCAACCACCGTTGACCTCGCCGAGAACGTTCTCGACCGGGATGCGCACGTCCTCGAGGAACACCTCGTTGAACTCGGCTCCACCGGTGGCCTGTTCGAGCGGGCGCACCTCGATGCCGGGCGACTTCATGTCGACGAGGAAGTAGGTGATGCCTCGGTGCTTCGGAGCATCCCAGTCGGTGCGGGCCAGCAACATGCCCCAGTCGGCGACATGGGCCGATGACGTCCACACCTTCTGTCCGTTGATGACCCATTCGTCGCCGTCGCGCTCGGCCCGAGTACGCAGTGCCGCCAGATCGGACCCGGCGTTGGGCTCGCTGAAGAGCTGACACCACACCTGCTCGCCGCGGAGGATCGACGACAGGAACCGCTGCTTCTGATCCTCGGTGCCGTGCACGATGATCGACGGGCCGACCATGCCGATGGCCTGGGCGAACATGCCGACGGGCAGGTCGAAGCGATGCTCCTCCTCGAGGAAGATGCCCTGCATCAGGCCGGTGAGGCCGCGACCGCCGTAGGCGACGGGCCAGGTGAGACCGGCCCAACCGGCCTCGGCCTTGGTGCGCTGCCAGTCACGACAGGCCTGCACATGGGCCAATTCGTCGTCGGCCAACGTGCTCATCGTGACCCGGGCCGCGCCCGGATCCTTCACCTTGGCGTGCTGCTCGAGGAATGCCCGGCACTCGGCCCGGAACGCTGCTTCCTCTGGAGTCTCTTCGAAGTCCACGTGTCCCCCTCGCGGTCTGCTGCGGTCATCCTGCCTGCGAACGCCGTGACGGTCCAACCGGGCCGGTCAGCGACCCGTCCAGCGCGGTTCGCGCTTCTCGAAGAAGGCCATCACGCCCTCACGCGTGTCCTCGGCGGTGCGGATGACCTCCTCGGAGGTGAGCGTCTGCTCCCAACCGTGCACCTCGTCGTCATCGTCGAGGGTCGAGAGGAACCGCATCGTCTCGCGAACCGCCACGGGGCTGTTGCGACAGATCCGCGTCGCCAGTGCGATGGCGGTGTCGAGCGCCTCGCCGTCGGCCGTGAGAACGTTCACCAGACCGAGTCGTTCGGCGCGCTCTGCGTCGATCGGGTCACCGGTGAGCAGCAGTTCTCGCGCGATGTTGCGCGGAAGCGCCTTCGGGCCGCGGAACAGTCCGCCACAGATCGGGAGCAGGCTGCGCTGCACCTCGGGCAGACCGAATCGGGCCGAGCGCGACGCCACCACGAGATCGCAGGACAGCACGACCTCGAAGCCACCACCGAGTGCGAAGCCCTCGACCGCGGCGATGATCGGCTTCGGACAACGACGCTGGATGATCCCGTACTGACCTCCTCGATCACTGCGCGGCATCGTGCCGCTCATGTCCGTGCCGGCGGAGAACACCGTCTTGGTGCCCGTGAGGACGGCGATCCAGAGGTCGTCATCGTCCTCGAGCCGGTTGAGCGCGGCGTCGATGCCCTCGGTCATCTCGGCGTCGATTGCATTGCGCTTCGCCTCGCGGTCGATGCTGATGACCAGCACGTGGTCGCGGACCTCGGTGCTCACGGTGCTCGACATGGCGGTCTCCTCGGGTTCTGCGGTCGCCGGAACGGTCATCGTGACCGCACCCCCGCAGCCCCGCAAGCGCACCGGCCCGACGGTTCACCCGATGTTCACCGCCTGCGATGCCGAAATCCGCCGCTGTCTTGCGTTCAGCGTCCATTCTTGTGATCCTTCACGGTCCTGAACCACCACGTCCGGGGGCATGAGCTGACCGGTCCTGAAGAGGGTGAGAGCTGAGCGAGCACGCGTCGCATGACGAGACCACACCGCCGCCCATGAGCGGTGATGCCGTGATCGCACTCGATCACGTGGTCAAACGGTTCGGTGAATCCACCGCCGTCGACGACGCGCACTTCCAGGTCGCTCAGGGAGAGTTCTTCTCGATGCTCGGTCCATCGGGCTGTGGCAAGACCACGACCCTGCGCATGATCGCCGGGTTCGAGCAGCCGACCAGTGGTGCAGTTCGCCTCGACGGCGTCGACGTCTCGCGGGTGCCGCCCAACAAGCGCGACGTCAACACGGTGTTCCAGCAGTACGCCCTGTTCCCGCACATGACAGTGGCCGACAACGTTGCGTTCGGCCCGCGCTCGAAGCGTCTCGACAAGGCGGCCACGGCCAAACGAGTGGCCGAGATGCTCGAGGTCGTGCATCTGTCGGGCTTCGCCGATCGTCGACCCGGTCAGTTGTCGGGAGGACAGCAGCAGCGCGTGGCCCTCGCTCGCGCACTCGTCAACTACCCGAAGGCCCTCCTGCTCGACGAACCCCTCGGCGCGCTCGATCTCAAGTTGCGTCATGCGATGCAGTTCGAACTCAAGCGCATCCAGCGCGAGGTCGGCATCACGTTCGTCTACGTCA
This sequence comes from uncultured Bifidobacterium sp., assembly GCA_964454715.1. Lineage (GTDB taxonomy): Bacteria > Actinomycetota > Acidimicrobiia > Acidimicrobiales > Acidimicrobilacustridaceae > Acidimicrobilacustris. The sequence goes on from CAYVUO010000001.1 coordinate 60,693, forward strand.
CCCACGATCAGGAGGAGGCGCTCACCATGAGCGACCGGATCGCGGTGATGAGCGAGGGACGCGTCGAACAGATCGGCACCCCCACCGAGATCTACGACGATCCCGCCACGGTGTTCGTGGCCGGCTTCATCGGACAGGCCAACCTCTGGCCCGCAACCACCACCGCACGCGCTGCGGGCACCGCAGCCGTCGACGCACTGGGCGTCTCCGGTCTCTCGGCCCGCTGCGGTTCCGACTCGATCGCGGTGGGTGCGCCTTCGGTACTCATGGTGCGCCCCGAGCGAGTGCGCGTCTCCACGGACTCGGATGGTTCTCCGTCGAGCGTGCGCGCCACCGTCACCGATCTCACCTTCCAAGGTCCCGTCGTGCGTCTGGCGCTCGTCGCCCCCGACTCCTCGCCGATCGTGGCGATGATCGATCCCGATGCCGACCTTCCACTGCTGCGTCCCGGCGACACCGTGCACGCCAGTTGGAGCCCCGACGCCGCCCGTGTCCTTCCCTCGTCTTCCCATCCCCTCGTCGACGACGAGTCCTGACCCCCGAGGAGCAACGATGACCACCACACCCGACCCCGAACTGCTCGAGGCGATGGCGACTCACCGAACTTCGCGTCGTCGTTTCCTCGGCGCCGGTGGTGCGGCGCTCGGTGCGCTCGCCGTCGGACCGACCATCCTCTCGGCCTGCGGCGGTAGCAGCAGCTCGAATGGTGGTTCGGACTCACTGACCATCCTCAACTGGCCGCTGTACCTCGAGGACGACGACCCCAAGACCTCACCCACGGTGAAGGGATTCACCGATGCCACCGGCATCAAGGTGAACTACAGGGCCGACATCGACGGCAACGAGTCGTTCAACACCAAGTACGAGGCCACCCTCGCCAAGGGCAAGGGCATCGGTGCCGACATCATCGTGCTCACCACCTGGAACGCCGCGGCCTACGTCGGCGCCGGTCTCGTGCAGCCGTTCGACACCTCGATGTTCCCCAACAAGAAGAACGTGATCTCGCGTCTCGCCAACCCGACCTGGGATCCGGGGCGAACCATGTCGATCCCATGGTCGGTGGGTCAGACCGGTCTCGCCTATTGGCCCGACAAGGTCGGCGGCAAGATCACCGACGTCAATGCGATCTTCGATCCGAAGTTCAAGGGCAAGGTCACGATCCTCGATGAGCTGCGCGACTCCGTCGGCCTCACGATGCTGGGCATGGGCAACAACCCCCAGACCGGCAACGTGTCGCAGATGCTCGCTGCGGTCGACAAGATCGGCAAGGCCCGCGACGCAGGTCAGTTCAAGAAGGTCACCGGCAACTCCTACACCGAGGACCTCGCCTTGGGTGACACGTGGCTCGCGGTCGCTTGGTCGGGCGACGTCGCACAGTTGCAGGCCGATCACCCAGGACTCGAATGGGTCATCCCGTCGCAGGGCGGGATGCTGTGGGTCGACAACGCGATGATCCCCGTCGGTGCCAAGAACCCCGAAGCCGCGAACAAGTGGCTCGACTGGATGTACGACCCGAAGGTCGCTGGTCCGCTCTACGAGTCGATCCAGTACATCCCGCCGGTCCAGGGTGCCACCGACTACATGTCGGCCGCTGCGAAGAGCAGCGCCTTCATCAATCCCCCGGCCACCCCGCCGCTGTATGAGTTCGAGGTCATCAACGCCGATGACGCGGAGAAGGTGGCAGAGGCCTTCGTCAAGGCCACCGAGCAGTAGCGGGCGCATTGGCCATCACCCTCGAACCGCGCGCGAACCGGGCCCGTCGGGCCCGTTCGTCGCGGGAGGAGGCGGGCCAACCGGCACGTCGATGGTTCACGCCGTGGTTGCTCCTCGCGCCCGGCGCGCTGTGGCTGCTCGTGTTCTTCGTCTTGCCGGCATTCGAACTCGTGCGCCTCGCGTTCTCCGACGGCGGATTCTCGAACTTCTCGAACGCGATCACCGACAACGCAACGGTGATCGTGCGCA
>CAYVUO010000002.1:0-5588 GCA_964454715.1 uncultured Bifidobacterium sp.
CTTGGCACCGTGCTTCCTGGGAAGGTCGGCGTTCGGGGTCTTCATGATGGCGAGCTTGCCGTCCTTCTCGACCAGCCAGGCCCAGCCCGAACCGAACTGGGTGAGGCCGGCATCGGCGAGCTGCGCACGGAACGCGTCGTAGCCACCGAAGTCGGCGTCGATGCGAGCGGCCACCGCGCCGGTGGGCTTGCCGCCACCGTTGGGGGTGAGGCCGTTCCAGAAGAAGGTGTGGTTCCAGACCTGCGCTGCATTGTTGAACAGCGGGCCCTCGGCCTTCATGATGATCGACTCGAGCGATGCGTCAGCATCGGGGGTGCCGTCGACGGCCTTGTTGAGGTTGTCGACGTAGGTCTTGTGATGCTTGCCGTAGTGGTACTCGATCGTCTCGGCGCTGATGTGCGGAGCGAGCGCGTCCTCGGCCCATGGAAGGGCGGGGAGTTCGAAGGCCATGGTGTTCGTACCTCGGGGTTCTGTGGACGTTGGACGCCCGAGGCTAGCGAAGCCCGAGCAGATCCGAGCAGCCCGGCCACGCGCCCCAGCCGGACCCGGCCAGTACGCGCTCGGCGATGACGATCTGCTGCTCACGGGTGGCCTCGGCCGCGATCGGGGCGAACTCCTCGCCTCCGTTGGAGATCCAGGTCGAGTTGGCGAAGCCGAGCCCGCCCGAGAAGCCGGGCACGGAGTTGGTGGCCCAGTTGTTGCGGGTCTCACAGTGGGCCAGGCGATCCCAGACCGAGCCGTCACCGAGGTCGATGTTGGGGGCGCGGTAGGCCGCCGCGGCCCGGCGGGCCGACGACTCGGAAGCTGACTTCGCCGCAGCCCGGGCCTCAGCCTCGAGTCGGAGGCCGTCGAGGAACGCAGTGACTGCGGCTGCGGCCTCCATCGCCGGGTTGGGGTCGACATAGGCCGCAGTGCCGGCGGGCGGCAGCGCAGAGGCTCCGTCGTCGGCACGGGCGACGATCACCGACGCCGCAGTGAGACCGATGATCATGGCGACGACGAGTGCGATCGCCATCGACGTCATGGCGAGGAGGGGCGGCTCGTGGGGCTCTGCTGCGGCGACCCAGGTGCCGTCGGTCGAGCGATGGAAACGGGGGGAAAGTCGGGGGGACATCGGGTACTGCTCCTCACGATGCGGCAGTCCGGGCCCCCGCACGGAGCCCGTTTCGTAACTCAACCGCAACAATGCGGACGACGCTGCCGAGCGCCGACGCTCGATGCAACGACCGTTCGGCCCCTCACAGCGTGACGTCGGTCACCGGCCAAGGGCGCCAAGGGCTCCCTCGGGGTCGTTCGAGCGAAATCCACAGCCCGTCCACAGGCTGCCCGACCCCGAATCAGTGCGGAACGAGACTTCTTCGGTGTCGTGCGACGGCCGAACCCACCCCGATGGCGAGCGCGAGGAGCAGTCCCAGGAGCACCAGCGCCGACCGTTGCAGCGCGCCCGTGGGATCGGAACCGTCACCATGCTGAGCGACCAGCCCGAGCGCGGTCGACCCGCCGTCAACCGCCGTCGCTGTCGCGATCGCGGTACCCGCAACGGTCGGCATCGTCGAGGGCACCGGCGCGCCCGCGTCTGCAGTCACTGCGGGTGTCGTGGTGGGTGACGTCGGTGCGTCGCCCGCCGCGACTCCACGCGTCGGAGATGGATCCGATGCCACCGGACGCGGTGCCGGTGTGGGTGCCGCCACCAGCTCGGCCCGCACGCCGATGGCGATCACGTCGCCCGCTCGCGAGGTGCGGATGATCTCCTCGACCGTGGCGCGATCGGAGGCCACACAACCACCCGTGCCGGGGCCGCCCACGTGGAGGAAGATCGCCGATCCGGCGCCGGGCACGACGGGTGCGGTGTTGTACTCGATCACCATCCCTTGCGCGTACTGGTAGGCGGACCAGTCCCACATGCGTTCGTCGTCGGGGCCGCACGAAGGGTCGTCTCGGTAGGTGTTGTAGCGAGCCGATCCGATGGTGGAATCCCAGCACGAGGTTGCCGTCAGCTGCAGATAGCCGATCGATGAACCCGGATCGGCGACGCCGAACGGACGATCGAGCGCGAACACGCCCGAGGGACTTCGCCCATCGCCCTCGCGCTTGGCCCCGGGCGGAGCGATGCCGGCCCAACCCACTCCCCCACCCCGCGACCAATCGCGTCGATAACCGTCACTCGTGCGCGCGCAACGAACGAGTACGGCATCACTTCGTCCGTACGACTCGGCGATCACCAGCAGCACATGCGGCGCACCGACCTGCACACCGTGCACTCGACCCTCATCGATCGCGTCGCACTCGGTGACTTCGGCCGCATGGGCGAATTGCACGCCAGTCGCGGAGATGACGAACGACGCCACTGCGATGCACGCCACCCGCAACACGCGTGCGGGCCGCATGGTCAGGGAGTGTCGAGCAGACCGACGGGGCACGACATGCCGGTGCCTCCGAGACCGCAGTAGCCGTTCGGATTCTTCGCCAAGTACTGCTGGTGGTAGTCCTCGGCGTAATAGAACGGCTCGGCAGCGCGGATCTCGGTGGTGATGGCGTCGAAGTGCGCAGCGGCGAGCACCTCGCCGAACCGATCTGCGCTCATCTCGGCCGCAGCGAGCTGTTCGGGAGTCGCGTAGAAGATGGCCGAGCGGTACTGCGTGCCGACGTCGTTGCCCTGGCGCATGCCCTGGGTGGGGTCATGGTTCTCCCAGAAGCAGCGCAGCACGGCCTCGAGATCGGTGAGCGCGGGATCCCAAACGACGAGCACGACCTCGGTGTGGCCGGTGCGACCGGAGCACACCTCCTCATAGGTGGGGTTGTGCGTGAACCCGCCGGCGTAGCCGACGGCGGTGGTGTACACGCCGGGCAATTGCCAGAACTTGCGCTCCGCGCCCCAGAAGCAGCCCATGCCCACGACGAGATGCTCGAAGCCCTCGGGGAACGGCGGTGTCATGGGTGTGCCGAGCACCAGGTGTGCGGGCGCCACCGGCATCGGCGTGTCGCGACCGGGCAGCGCATGAGCAGGGTCGACCATCTCGGGCGTGCGGAAGCCGAAGAACATGCCGGAAGGCTACCGACCGGAGGACCCGTAGTCTCGCGGTGTGGAGAGATCGTCGAGGATCGACGCGGTCGAGGTGCGCATCGTCGCCCTGCCCATGGTCGAACCCTTCGTCGCCGCCCATGGAACCGTCGACCGCCGCACCCTCGTGCTCGTGCGACTCGTCGGCCCCGAGGGCGAGGGGTGGGGCGAGTGCGCCGCCCTGCCCGAACCGACCTACACCTCGGAGTACGTCGACGGCGCGTTCGTGGCGCTCACCGAGGTGCTCGCGCCTCGACTGCTCGCGCGCGATCGCGTCGCTGCCACCGACCTCGCTGACGCGTTCGCCGACGTGGCTGGCCATCACATGGCTCGGGCTGCGCTCGAACTGGCGCTACTCGATCTCGAAGGACACTGCAGCGGCACGTCACTCGCCGAGCGACTCTCACCCCGCCCTCCTGGCGCCTCCTCCATCGTGACCGCAGGTGTGGCGCTCGGGCTCGTCAACACACCCGAGGCGCTGGCCGCGCTCGTGCGTGCCCGAGTCGATGAGGGCTACCGACGCATCAAGCTCAAGATCGAACCGGGCCGCGACATCGACTTCGTACGAGCCGCTCGCGCCGCCGCCGGCCCCGACGTCGTGCTCATGGCCGATGCCAATGGCGCGTACTCGATCGACGATGCCCGCACGCTCGAGGCACTCGACGAGTTCGCGCTCGCCTGTCTCGAACAACCTCTGCCCGCCGACGACGTGCTCGACTCCGCCGAACTCGCCCGCCGCCTCACCACGCCGATCGCCCTCGACGAGAGCCTGATGTCGATCCGCCTCACCGACGAGGCCCTCGACATGGGCGCGTGTTCGGTCGTGTGCGTGAAGGCGCCGCGCTACGGGTCATGGCTCGACGCCGCGGCACTGCTCGACCGCTGCGCCAACCTCGGCATCTCCACCTACGTGGGCGGAATGATCGACGGCGGAATCGGGCGAGCCGCCAATCTCGCCCTCGCCGCGCATCGCGGCGCCGATCTACCCGGCGACCTTGCGGCCACGAGCCGGTTCTTCACCGACGACGTCTGCGCGCCGATCGAAGTCATCGATGGATCCATCACCGTGCCCACGGGCGCGGGGCTCGGCGTGGACGTCGAACTCGACGCGGTCGAGCGACTCCGGATCCGCTCGACCACCATCCGCCGGTCCGACTGAACTCGCGGCTTCGACCTAGTGTCGTGGCCATGAGTCTCCTCGATCGCTTCCGAGTCGACGGCAAGGTCGCCGTCGTCACCGGTGCCGGGCGCGGCATCGGCGCCGCTTCCGCACTCGCCCTCGCCGAGGCCGGCGCCGATGTGGCCATCACGGCCCGCAGCGCCGACCAGCTCGACGTCGTCGCCGAGCAGATCCGCGGCTTCGGGCGTCGGGCGTTCGTCCTGCCGGGGGATGTCAACGACCTCGACGTGCTCGCCAAGTTCGCCGAGGCAACGGTGGGTGAACTCGGCCGCATCGACATCGTGGTCAACAACGCCGGCGGTTCACCTCCTGCGGCCATCACCGATGTGACGGCGAAGTCGTTCGAACATGCCTTCCACTTCAACGTCACCACTGCACTCGCCCTCACCCAGGCCTGCATCCCGCAGTTGGTCGAGAACCACGGCTGCGTCGTGAACATCTCCTCGATGGCCGGGCGCACTGCCGCGCGTGGTCTCACCCAGTACGGCGTGGCCAAGGCGGCGCTCAGCCACCTCACCCGCTATCTCGCCACCGACCTCAACCCGAAGGTGCGCGTCAACGGCATCGCCGTCGGTTCGACCGCCACCTCCGCGCTCGAGACCGTGCTCACCATGCCCGAGATCCGCGATGCGATGATCGCCGCCACGCCATTGCGATTCATCGGCGAACCGGAGGACATCGCCCTCGGCGTGCTCTACCTGTCGTCACCCGCAGCGCGTTACGTGACCGGCAAGATCATCGAGATCGACGGCGGCACCGAGTCGAGCACGCTCGACATGCCCATTCCCGACTTCTGATGCCGGTGCCGCGCACGCGGCCCGGGATCAGATGACGACGGTGTCGGTGTCGCGCCCCGAGCGGATGGTGATGCCCGGTGTGTCGCCGGTGACCTTGCCGTCGCGCACGATCTCGACACCGTTGACGATGGTGGCATCGATGCCCGTGGCCTCGGAGTAGAGGCGCCAACCGCCCGCAGGGAGATCCTGACGGGGAGCGACGGTGCCGGGGCCGACGGTGGCCGGGTCGAGGATGCAGAGATCCGCGAACCACCCCTCGGCGATGCGTCCGCGATCGCGCAGGCCGTAGTAACGCGCCGGTTCGTCGGTGAACAGTTGCACCGCACGTTCGAGGGACATGAGCCCACGCTTGCGAACCGCCTCGGCAAGGAACGAGGTGTGGCAGGCGAAGGTCTTCATCATGTCGAGATGGGCACCGGCATCGGAACCGCCAGCGATCACTCGTGAGTCGGTGTCGAGCAGTCGCACGCGCTCGGCCCACGATGCATCGTCGACGCCGATGACGGGGGGCTCGAGGCCGGTCATCAGATCGTCGGCGACCACGATGTCG
>CAYVUO010000002.1:5598-55572 GCA_964454715.1 uncultured Bifidobacterium sp.
GCAGCGCGTCGAGCGCGGACACGCCACGCTCCGCCGCGATGTCACCGACACGACGACCGACGAGCGCCTGCACCTCGGGGGTGTGGGCGTCGATGATCACGTAGTCACCGACACGACCGAGCATGTTGTTCTCGGGGAGTCTCGCCATGGCCTCGGCGATGCGCACCCGGTTGGCCGCGTCGGCATAGGCGGCGCGCCGTTCGACATGGGGCAGGTGGATGAACTCCTTGATGCCCGGCACGATGTCGAGCACGAAGCCCGACGCGAAGCACAGTCGCATCTTCATCGGCTCGGGGAGGCAGAGCCCCACGACCCGACCCCCACGTGCGGCGGCAACATCGGAGGCCGACAGTTTGTTCTCGCGGCCCTCACGCGCCGACGGATCGGAGTTGACGACCATGACGTTCCAGTTGAGCGGTCGCTTGGCGGTCGCGCTCATGTCGGCCATCAACGAGATCTCGTCGTCGGTGAACATCGCGGTCGCCGAGGCGATGAACTCGAGCGTGGTGCCCGCGTGCTGACCAGCGGCGGCCGACAGCGCGAGGAACTCATCACGAGATGCGAAGCGCGACGGCACGGGATTGCCGAGGTGATCGCTGTGACTGCCCGATGCGGTGCTCGAGAAGCCCATGCCGCCGGCTTCGATGCTCTCGTGCAGCAGCGCGAGCATCGCGTCGAGTTGCGTCTGGGTGGCCTCGTGTCCGATGGCGTCGTCGCCCATCACCACTCGACGCAGCGCGCTGTGGCCGACCATGAAGCCGGCGTTCACGGCGAGATTGCCCTCGAGACGGTCGAGCCAGGAGCCGAAGCCCTGCCACGCGAGGTCGAGACCGGCCTCGAGCGACTCGACCGGCATGCCCTCGACGCGGGCGAGCATGGGGATGAGGTACTCGGCGGCGTCGGCGGTGACCGGCGCGATCGAGAATCCGCAGTTGCCACCGAAGATCGACGTGACGCCATGCAGCGATGACGGCGTGGCCGCTGGATCCCACATGACTTGCGGGTCGTAGTGCGTGTGGAGATCGACAAAGCCGGGAGTGACGACGCGGCCATCGGCGTCGATCACCTTCGCCGCAGGTTCGTCGATCGAACCGATGACGACGATGCGACCATCGCGCACACCGACATCGGCCCGGAATCCCTCACGACCCGTGCCGTCGACGACCGTTCCACCCTTGATGACCAGATCGAGCATGGCTCCCCCTCGTTCGCTCCCCCGATCCTGCCAGCATCCGGGGCGCGTGTCAGACGGAAGGGGTCAGATCCACCCGCGGGCCCGGGCCGTGGCCACCAGACCGGCCCGATCGGTGTAGGCGATGCGGTCGGCCCAGGTGGCGCCCGACTCCGTCACCGACTGCATGGCTGAGGCGATGCGGGCATCGAGGAGGCGCGAGATCTCGACCTGCTGCCATGGTGCGAGCGGTGACGATGCATCGACCTGACCGTGACCGACGAGCAACAACTTGGCGGTGTGGGTGTGGGCCAGGACATCGAATGCGATGGCCATCACTCGTTGTTCGACGAGGCGGCGGTCGAGCACGGCGGAGACACACGAATCGAACTGCGCGCGCTGCGCCTCGGATGGCGACGCCGCAGCACAGCCCATGGTCGTGTCGTCGGGGATCACGAGGATGTCGCCGCCCAGTGAGGCCACGACGAGATCGGGATCGTCATACGCCAGTTGCACGAGTGAATCGTGAACCGCGCCATCACCATTCTCGCGAGGGAGATCGAGCCACGCGCCGAGAGCCGACGCGCTCACCGAGAGATCGGTGGCGTCGGTGGATGCAACGGCGACGACGAGCGGTTCACCCACTCCCGGCGAATCCCCGATGACACGGATGCGCACCGAGCCGTCACGGGGAACCGTCGTGAAGGGCGGAGACGTCGCTCCGGAGTCCGAACCACACGAGACGAGCGCCAACGCAGACGCCACCAGCGCGAGCGCAGAGACGAAGCGGAACGTCGATCGGGTCACGTCGACCGACGCTATCGGCGAGCGGCGGGCGTCCCCTCCCGCCCCCCGTAGACTGCCCGGTCGTGCCCGAGACCAGTTCCGCCCGCGACGACTCGCCCTATCCAGCGGCGCGTCACGCGATGCGTCTGCTCGACCTCACCTCCGAGATGGACGCTGCGGGCGACGTGCGCGGTTGGATGCCCATCACGCCTGCGATCCGCGCCGCCGACGGCACCGTGCGCGTGGCGGCGATCGCCATGCTGATGGACGCGCTCGGAGGACTGCGATCGATCACCGCGTCCGCGCCCGACTGGGCCCTCACGGCCGACCTGTCGATCTCGCTCACCGCGGTCCCGATCTCCGAGCGGGTGCAGGCCGACCTCCACGTGCGTCGCCGGGGCCGACGCACACTCGTGATCGAGGTCGACCTCTCCGATGACGGGGGCCCGTCGATCGGCAACGGCCTGATGACCTTCTCGGTCGTGCCCCGGCCCGAATCTGTCGCCGACGTCACCATCGACTCGAGCCCGGGACGACGTTCGATGTCGCAACTGTCCGAGACCGAGCCGGCCTGCGTCGATTACGTCAGCGAACTCGGATTCGTGCACCTTGACCACGGTGTGCTCCAACTCGCGCTCCGACCCGAGGTCACCAACACCGTGAGGGCATTGCACGGCGCCGTGCACACCGCGATGATCGATGAGGCCACGGCATCGCTGGCGCGCCATCTCATGGGTGGCGAAGTCGTCGTCACCGACGTGCAACTCGCATTCATGCGTCTGGCCCATGAGGGCCCCATCACCGCCACTGCACGAGCGATCGGCGCAGCCAACGATGGGCGACTCACGGCTCGCGTCGAATTGCGCGACGCGACCGGCACCGTCTGTTCGATGGCCACCACCACGGCGGTGTCGTCATGACCTCGTTCAACACGCACGGCAACATCGGCATGTCGCTGTGGCTGCCGATCGCGATCACCGAGCAGGACCCCAACGAAGCGGGCCTGCCCGTCACGCGTGCCACCTATGTCGGTGGTGACCACGTGCTCGAGCACGGTCGGCTCCCCACGGGCCTGCTCACCGTCATCGTCGATTCACTCGGTGGGATGACCTCGGGCCTCGCTGCGCTCCCCGACTGGATCGTCACCACCAACCTCCAGCTTCGGATGGCCGCCGACGCGCGGGTCGGCGAGCGCGGCGCACCCCCGCTCACCATCACGGCCGATGTGCAACGACGCGGGCGCTCATCGGTCGTCACGCGCGTCGATGTGTGTGACGACTCCGGCATCGATCTCGCCACCGCATGGCTCACATGCGCGGTGCTGAAACCCGAACATGGAGCCCCACAGTGGGAACGACCGCTGCGGCTCGAACCACGCTCGTCCGAAGATCCGATCTTCCTGGCGCCGCCATCGGAGTTCCTCTCGTCGAGCGTGATCGCTCCGGGAATCGCCGAGGTGCAGGTCGCAGAACGACTCCGCAACCCGTGGGGCATCCTCCACGGCGGAGTGGCGGCGGCCCTGCTCGACACCGCCGCCCGAACCCTCGTGGCCGATGACGACTCCGATGCCTCACCCGCCGGCACGCACCTCACCGACGTCACGATGCAGTACCTGAGCCCCGGCCGCGTGGGCCCGATCAGGGCCACGGCCACCGAGCTGGGCCAACGGGGCGCGGCCCGCTCCGTCCGGATCGAGGTCCGAGATGTGGGCGCCGATGACCGCCTCATGGTCCTGGCCCACGCGATCGTGCGCCACGACCCGTGAGACGGAAGAATGCGGTGACCGTTCCGGGGGAGGACTCGACATGGCGATGACATTCGATGAGGCGATGGCGGTACTGACCGCACCCGACGCGCCGTTCGAGATCGTCGAGACAGAGGCGCTGGGTCGCACCACCAAGGTGTTCAAGGCCACGCCTCCGTCGTTGCGGGCGCTGTTCGACAGCCTTCGGGCCAAGCCGGCCGATGACGTGTTCATCGTCTACGAGGACGAGCGCTGGACCTTCGCCGATGTGTTGCGCAGCATCGATGGCATCGCCAAGGTGCTCCACGACGAGTTCGGGGTCCGCAAGGGCGACCGTGTCGCCATCGACATGCGCAACTACCCCGAGTGGGTCACGTCGTACGCCGCCATCCAATCGCTCGGCGCGATCGCTGTGCTCGTCAACGCGTGGTGGACCGGCCCCGAGATCGAATACGGACTCGTCGACACCGGCAGCACCGTGATCATCGCCGACCGCCAGCGCTACGACCGCATCGCCGATCGGTTGGGCGCTCTCGGAGTGCGCGCACTGGTGGTGCGTTCCGAGGGCGAACTCGTCGATGGTGCGTTGCACCTCGACGACGTGATCGCCGCCGACGCCACGATCCCGCCCGTCGACATCCACCCCGACGACGACGCCACGATCCTGTTCACCTCTGGCACCACGGGCACGCCCAAGGGTGCGGTGTCGACGAATCGCGCCGTGCTCAACGCGCTGCTCGCGTTCGCGTGCCGGGCGACGGGTGAGGCACTGCGCGCCGGTCCCAAGCCCGACGACGGCACGCCTCCCGTGCCCCCGTGCATGATCCTCACCGTTCCGCTGTTCCATGTCACCGGCTGCGTGCCGGTGATGCTCGGCTCGATCGCGACCGGCTCGCGCTTGGTGATGATGTACAAGTGGGACGCCGGCCGCGCCCTCGAACTCATCCAGCGCGAGAAGGTCACCAACTTCATCGGTGTGCCCACGATGTCGCACGATCTGTTGCTCCATCCCGACTTCGACAAGTACGACACGTCGAGCCTCAAGAACGTCGGCGGCGGCGGTGCCCCGATGGCGCCCGAGCTGGTGAAGAAGATCGACACCACGTTCGCCAAGAAGGGCAAGGCCACTCCGCAGTTGGGCTACGGACTCACCGAGACCAACGGGTACGGACCGGGCAACACCGGACCCGACTACGTGGCCCATCCGTCGAGCACGGGCCGCGCCGTTCCGATCATGGATGTGCGCGTGGTTCGCAACGACGATTCGGGCACCACCGTGGTTCCCACCGGCGAGGTCGGTGAGGTCGAACTGCGCGGACCGATGCTGATCCGCGGCTACTGGCATCGACCCGAAGCGACTGCCGACTCGATCGTCGATGGCTGGCTGCGCACCGGCGACCTCGGCTACCTCGATGAGGAGGGTTTCCTCTACATCGTCGACCGCATCAAGGACATGGTGCTGCGCGGGGGCGAGAACGTCTACTGCTCCGAGGTCGAGGCCGCCATCTACGAGTTCCCCGGCGTGCGCGAGGTCGCGGTGTTCGGCCTGCCGCACGAGCGTCTGGGTGAGGAGGTCGTGGCGGCGATCGTGCCGACCGAGCCCGATCTCGATCTCGAGGCCCTCGGCGCGTTCCTCGCCGGTCGCATCGCCGCCTTCATGATCCCGTCGCAGTGGTTCGTGCAACACACCGAGCTGCCTCGCGGCGCAACGGGCAAGATCCTCAAGCGAGAGATCCGCGATCGCATCCTCGCAGGGTCCTGAGACGCGACGAACCGCGCTCCACAGGAGCGCGGTTCGTGTCTCCCCCCAGGAGATGTTGCGTCAGAGAGGACGCGGCGTGTTGAGTTCGACGACGTTGTCGTGGAGGATGAGCTGCTGCACCGCAGGAGCGAAGTCCTTGAGTTCGTCGACGTAGTCGAGCGGCTCGGGCATACCCTCGATGTGCGGCCAGTCGGAACCGAAGATCACACGGTCGGAACCGGCGAGCTCGACGACCTCGTGCACGTCGTCCTCCCAGAACGGGTTGATCCAGATGTGCTGACGGAAGGTCTCCGACGGCAGCTCGGGGAACCAACCCGCCATCTTGGTGTTGGTCTGGTCGAGCTTCTTGAGCAGACCGCGCAGGAAGCCCGAACCGTTCTCGACGGAGGCGACGCGGATGTTGGGGAAGCGCTCGAACAACTTGTCGCACACCAGGGAGCCGAGGAAGTCCTCGATCGGTCGATCGAACATCGTCGCCATGCGCAACGGCTGCGGACGGCTCTGCTGCCCGAAGGACGCCGAGAAGCCGTTCTCCGCCGTGTAGCCGTTGGATGTGTAGCCGGAGTCCCCGGCGTGCGCGACGACCGTGATGCCGGCCTCGTTGACGCGGGCCCAGAACGGATCGAAGTACGGATCGGCCGGCGACAGCGGACCATCGACCGTGTTGGGTGCGGCGGGACGCATCACGAAGTGGCGCGCACCGTGGTCGAGTGCGAACTCGAGCTCACCGATCGCCCAGTCGAGATCGACGAGCGTGATGTACGGCGAGGCGAAGATGCGGTCCTTGTAGTTGAAGCCCCAGTCCTCCTCCAACCAGCGGTTGAAGGCGGTGAAGACCTGCTGCACGGCCCACGGATCCTCACGCAACGGCTGCTCGTAGATCATGCCGAGCGTGGGGAACATCCAGCACGCCTCGAGACCATGCTCGTCGAGCGTGGCGATGCGCGCATCGCGATCGCGATACGCGGGACGGATCGGCTCGCGCTGCTTGAGCAGTTCGATCGGGTTCTGTCCGTTCGGGTTGCCGCGGAAGTAGTCCTTCAGCACACCGGGAAGCGCCACGGGATCGAACGTCGGGTTGACGACGGCACGGCTGACGCGTCCGCCGATGACGTGGTACTTGCGGCCGTCGATCTCGCACCACTGGATGGTGCGGGGGCCGGTACGAGGGTCGAGGTGACGCGTGAACGCATCGACGGCCTCGTAGTAGTGGTTGTCGCAGTCGAAGACGGGGAATCCGAGTTCTGTCATGACGACAACCTACTACACAACCACCTCGTCCGACAGGGTTGTGTAGTACGAATTCGCGGGACCGGCCCACTCGGCGAATCGGCGCTGGAACACGGCTCGGGCCCGGGTGCCGGCCCAATCGGCGGGCAGGAGCTCGGCCGGCAGGGACGGGTCGACGCTGAGCAGCTCCCGCCATTCGTGGGCCATGCGGGTGCGCAGGGCGAAGGCCTCTCGCTCATCGGCGGGCCGGGCGTCGTCGTACGTGGCGATGAACTCCTCGTGTGCCGCCGCTGCAGTGTCGAGATCCCAGGCCAGGGCCACGACCTCGGCCGGTGAGGCGGTGCCATCGAGTGTGGTGGCGCTGAAGAGAACGGCCGAGTCGGTGAGTCCGCAGGACTCGAGGACCGAGTCGGCGCCAGCGCGGGCGACCTCCCCCACCGCCACCCAGACGTTGGGGCCGAGTGATCCGAAGCCCTCGAAGTCGAGACCGATCGACAGACGATCGCGAGCAGCGCGGTCGGGCGCGGGGCCCGTGAGCACGAGCAACAGGAACGTGCCGTCCCACTCCGGCGACGCAGTGATCGATCGGGCGACACGGGGCACGGCCGAACCGATCATGCGGCGGCCCGACGGGGTGAGGCGCCAACGCGTGTAGCGACCGACCTGTTCGCTCTCGAGCCAGCCGTCGGCCGCAGTGCGATTGACGGCCTGGCGCGCGGCGCGACCTTCGACGCCCAACGACTCGAGCGCGCCGACGAAGGTCGACGTCCACACCGGGGTGTCGCTGGGACCGACCCATTGGCCCAACACACTGATGAGGAGCGCGCGTGCGCTCGGTCCCCCGTCGGCGCGGCGACGGGTGGGTGTTGCGGTGGCCATCAGTCGATGTCACCCTCGATCTCGCTCGGCGAGATGCCGAGATAGCGCTCGAGCGCGAGGTGGTTGTTGAGGATGCGCCCCTCTTCGCGGGAGAGCGTGACTCGGGTGAAGCCCGGCTGATGCATGCCGCGCTGCGCGGTGCGGAGCATGTCGAAGTCCTGGTTGAAGACCGTTCCGAACGACATCGCGTCGAGTGGCATCTCGAGCTTCATCGGCTTGGTGCGCACGGTGAGCGATCCGGCGCGCTCGAACTGGAACATGTCGAGCCAGCACTCGTCGGGATGATCACCGGGTCGGGTGCGCAGCACCGACAGCAGATCGGGGTGCATGAGCACGGTGATGTTGGGGAAGGCGTTGTACTGATGCATCGACATGATCTCGGTGTTGGAGAACGCTGACAGGTCGACGCCCTTGGCCGCCTGTGCATCACGGATGCGTTCGGCCATCGCATCGAACAACGTGCCACCGGTCGCCGACACCGGAGCGGGACCGGGATCATCGGCCGAGACACCGGCTCGGGCCGAATAGACGGAGACGAACGCGCGCCACACCTCATCGTCGGTCGGTTCGGGCCGGATGCGAGGCGACGGCACCCCGTAGAGCTGATGACTCGCACCGACATGGGGCCAGAACATCTGATGGTTGTCGAGATCGGCGAAGACCTTGAGCAACTCGGGATGGATGCCCTGCACGTGATACGTCTCGCTGAATCCGTCGGCGGCGGTCTTCCAGTTCGACGGCACCTTCACGCTGATCTCGTAACGGCAATGGAACTCGTCGAGGCCGAAGATCGCAGCGTCGGCGGGAGCACCGCCGAGGTACTCGGCCAACGACATCGCGTCGGGGTCGAAGTTCACGAACACCATCGGGCCCCACGTGTCGACGAGCACGGGCGGCAATCGGTAGGCGTCGTTTTCGATGACACCGAAGTCACGTCGGCTCGGGATCTCGCTGAGCGAACCGTCGAGGTTCCAACACCAGCGGTGGAAGACGCAGCGCAGTTCGGACAGGTCCGAACCCGAACCCGAACAGAGTTCGATGCCTCGATGCATGCAGACGTTCTGATGGGCCCGGAGCACACCGTCCTGATCGCGCAGGATGATCGCCGACAGTTGACCACACCGGAACTCGACCCAGTCACCGGGGTTGGCGACCATGTCGACGGTCGTGGCCATCTGCCAGACGCGCGGCCACATCGATTCGGCCTCGCGCGCTGCGAACTCGGGCGAGTAGTAGCGCTCGGCGGGGATCGTGATGGGTCGACGCGTGGTCGGTCCGGAACCCTCGGCCCGCGAGCGCAGCGTTCCGATGTCGCGCACTGGCGCGTGTTGGGAATCGAGATCGGTCATGGCTCCCCCTCGGTGGAGATGTTGCCACAGCCCGCCCGGTACCGGGTCAGGATGGAGCCCGTCGGTGCACGGTCACGATGTAGTCGCCACCGTCGACGAAGGGATCCCCCTCCCACGTGGCGAATCGTCGTTCGGGTGCGAGCCCCTCGGCTGCCGCCCACTCATCGAGCTGTGCCGGCGATGGCCAGGTCGGACGGAGCGACGTGCCCATCACGAGACGACCTCCAGGTGCCACATGCCGCGCGCACGCGCGCACCGCATCGGCCCTACGGGCGGCATCGACGAATCCGATCACGTTGCCGGCCTGCACCACGATGTCGAAGCTGCGGTCGAGAGCGAGATCGGCGAGATCGACGTGATGCCATTCGAGTTCGGGGGCGCGACGATGGGCGCGACCGATCAGATCGATGTCGAGGTCGGCTCCCACCACGTCGACACCACGTGCATGCAATTCGATGGCGACTCGCCCGAATCCGCATCCGGCGTCGAGCACCGAACTGGGCGACCACTGCATGAGGAGGTCCACCTCGCCGTGGGGGTTCGCTCCCTGCTCCGCCATGCGATCCCATCGCACCTCGTACTCGTCGAGGTCGACGTCACGACGCCAACGCTTCCACTGCTCCGAGTAGCGCGTGTCGTCCATCAGCGTGCGTCCTCGATCCGATCGACGAGACCCCACTCGCGTGCTGTCTCGACCTCGAGCTCCGTGCCGGTGATCGCCATCCACGCACTCCGATGACGCCCGATGCGACGTGGGATGCTCGCCGTACCTCCGGCTCCGGGAACCAGGCCCATCGCCACTTCGGGCAGGCGGAACGTCGCGCCGGGTGCAGCGATGACGGTGCGGGCGAACGCCGGGAGTTCGACACCGGCCCCGACACATCGGCCGTGCACGTGCACGGTGACGCGATCGGCGACTCGAGAGAGCATCACACCGGCGTTGCGTGCGGTTCGCACGAGATGCGCCGGCACGGGTGCGGGTGCCGTGCCGAACTCGTCGAGATCACCCCCGCTGCAGAACACGGGACCGTTGCCGGTGAGCTCGACCGTGACGATCGACGGGTCGGCTTCGACGAGGGCAAGGGCGTCGCACAACTCATCGCGCATGCGAGTGCCGTAGGCGTTGCGCACCTCTGGCCGATCGAGCACGACACGGAGCCGATCGCCCTCCCGTTCGACGAGCACGGCGTGATCGGGACGAGCGCGACGATCGAGTGACTCACGCGCAGCGAGCCAGACTCGGTGCTCGGTTCCCGACTGCAAGAGGCTGTAGACCCACGATTCGGCCACGACCGCGTCGGCCACCTCCGCCGTCTCCGCGGTGCGCAACAACTGCACCGCGGTCACGGCCGCAGATGGCGAGGCCGCGACCGCAGTGGCGAGTTCCTCGACATCACCTGTGACCCATGGCCTCGGAGTGGGGCCCGCTGCACACACGAGCACATCGAACGCGGCAGGGTCGACGTCGACCGCGCGTTCGGCGACACCCACGACGATCACCGGCGCCGGGCCGAGCGACGTGGAGAGTTCCGCGAGCGCCGACGCCTCACGATCGACATCGAGATCGACGAACACCACCGGTGCACCGAACGGGGCACCCAACTCGTCGGCACGACCGAGCGCGAGCACGGTGTCGAGGGGCAGGGCGGTGATCGTCATGGCGTCACAAGACTGCCCTCGACCCACGTCGCCCGCACGTTCGCGGCATCGGGACGGGCGAGTGCATCGATCAGTGGCACGGACAACAGACAGAGATCGGCCGGCACGCCCGCGACCACTCGTCGCGCTCGTCGAGGGTCGATGGGATCGGCGAGGTACCAACCCAGCGCGGTCGCCGCATCGACCGCCTCTGCGGCGCCGAGCACGACGCCCCCACGCGTCGAGCGATCGACCGCAGTGGCGATGGTCGCCCACGGATCGATCGCGGTCACCGGCGCATCGCTGCCGACCGTGACCGCCACGCCGGCGCGCGCCAATGAACCAGCCCGGTGGAGGAACGGCAGGTCGTCGGCGTCCACCGTTCCCGAATAGCCATCACCCCGCTCGCGCACGAGAGAGGGCTGCACGACGACGATCACACCGCTCGTCGCGAGGAAGTCGTCGAATTCATCGGGCAACACGGAGCCGTGCTCGATCCGGTCGCCAGCCATCGGTCCGGCGAGTTGGAGCGCCGCGACCGCAACGACGCATTCGGCTCGCGTGACGGCGTGGATGGCCACGCCGCGACCCGACCGATGTGTTGCCGAGATCTCGTCCGCCAGCCCTTCGATGTCGAGACCCCTCACCTCATCGGCGAGCAACTTCCGAGGCCCGACCATCGCCCAATCGCCGACGTCACCGTCGACACCGAGCAGGACGACCGATTGCTTGAGCTCACCGACCTCACGTGCACTGCGCAGGACGTCGGCCCGTGAACCGAGAGCGTGTGTGGCATCGGTGACCCCAGTGATGCCGAGACGGGAGAGTTCACCGCTCACGGCGGCGAGCGACGGCGCCGTGGAACCGAACACGTCTGCGATCAACTCGTCGTGGCGATGGACCCATCCGGTGGCTCGACCCGCTGCATCGCGTTCGATCGAGGCCGACGAGCCCCGACCGGCGGCGTCGACCTCGTCGAGCGCGCTGGTCGAGAGCACCCACGAGAGGCCCGAACGATGCTGCACTCGCAACACCCCTCCCCCGCCGACGCGATCGAGTCGATCCCGATCGAGGGGGCCATGACGATGATCGTCATAGCCGCCCACTCTCATCACACCGGAGGCAGCCGCGCGCCGCAACAGCACATCCGCCGCATCACTGTCATCAGCGCCATCGAGATCGATCGCACCGAGCCGCGTCGCCATGGCGAGCAGGTGGACATGGTGATCGTGCAAGCCGGGCAACAGGGCCGCACCCTCGCCATCGATCACGACATCGACCGGACCGACCGCCGATCCCCCCACAGATTCCACGACATCGCCTGCGAGGACGACGTCGACGATCGATCCGTCGACCTCCACCTCGCGCAGGACGGAACGCGGACCAGTCACCACACCACCGCCATTCCCGAGGCCACGCTGCGCGCCACCTCGCGGAGCGCGACATCGACGGTGACACCGCCCCCGGACCGCACGGCCGAGGCGACCAACGCAGCCGCCGTCACTCCGGTGAGCGGGTCGGCGATCGCGTCGCCCACGAAGGCGGGAGAGCCGTCGTGCCGATCGACCAGCCCCCCGGCCACCGCCGTGTCATCGCCGAACCCGACATGGTTGTTCCACGGGCCACAGCGTCCGTAGGCCGTGATCGACAACCAGACGGAGCCTGGGCGCGCAGCGACCACATCGGCGGGCACGACCCCCAATCGGTCGAACGCTCTGGGGCGCGACTGCTCGATCACGATGTCGGCGCCAGCGATCAGATCGTTCAGTTCGGCACGGCCGTCGTCGGTCGTGAAGTCGATGGACCGCTGTTCATGACCATCGAGCATCTGCGACCAGAACCCAGGGTCACCGCTTCGCGCGCCATCGGGCCTTCCCTTCGATTCGACCTTCACGACCTCAGCGCCGGCGCGCCCGAGGAACCGCGCGCACAGTGGGCCCGCCCACAACGACGAGAGATCGACCACCTTCAGTCCTTCGAGTGACCGGGCCGCCGCCGCATCGCCTGCGCGCCGCACGAGCCACGGTCGTGCCGGGTTCGTGGTGCCTCGGAACGCGAGCTGCTCGTCATCGTCGGCCGTCGGGAGCCGGGAGACCGCGAGCCCCAACACCTGCGCGTCGGCGACGACGACTTCGGACGACCGCGACGCAACTGCTGCCGCGATCTCGGGCCACGGAGTCGCGCCATCGGAGGCGGTGACGCCGAGCCATGCCGGGAGGAGCTCCAGATCATCGGGACGCGGCAGGTTCACCGCGCACCAACCATCCATGGTCGGCAGGAGATGGCAGGAACCTCCGGCCGATACCCGACCCGATGGCGCCCAGCCCGTGAACGAACTGCGTTCGTCGAGCAGAGCACTGGCATCGCGATCAGCCTCGACGCCGAGCGACGCGAGTCGATCGATCGCGCCCTGAGTGAACCGGACCGCTCGTTCGAGCGACTCGCTCATCTCGGATCGATCACGACTTCGAGGAGATCTGAGTGCGCAGGCCCTCGATGAGCGCCATGAACGCAGGCTGGGTCGTCGACCACAACTGAGGGGCGATCTCGATGTCGACCGCTGAGTCACTGTCGGTCACAGCATCCATCGCGATGATCGACTGCTTGATGCGACGCACGAGTTCGGGCGGCGCCGAAGCGGCACGGCCGGCGAGTTCGCGGGCCACGGGCAGCAGATCGTCGTCGGCGACACAGCGCCACGCGAGTCCGATCTCCGCGGCGCGCGCGCCGTCGACGATCTCACCGAACAGCACGAGCGCCATGGTGGTCTGCAGATCGGTGATGCGACGCAACCGCCAGGTGTTGCCGCCACCGGGGTGCAGCCCGATCTTGAGGAAGCGCGTGTCGAACCGGGCTGACGCGCCGGCGAGGATGACATCGCATCCGAGCGCGAGGTTGAGGCCAGCGCCGACTGCAGGGCCGTTGACCGCGGCGAGGGTCGGCAATGGCGAGCCGGCGATGCGAAGGAACCCAGCGTAGATCGTGCGAAGGTCGTCCTCGCTCCTGCACGCCTGGAGATCGGCCAGACCGGCACCGGCACAGAACGCGGGCGGCGCGCCAGTGACCACGACGGCGCCGACATCGTCGCGAGCCTCGAGTTCATCCATGCCCTCGATGACCGCAGCGTTCAGCGCGTTGGAGACGATGTTGCGGCGACCCGGATCGTTGAGGGTGATGGTGGCGACACGGTCCACCACTTCGAGCGTGATCATGAGAACTTCCTCCCTGTGCGATTCTGCCCCGGATCAGCGAGGGAGACCGAGGACACGCTCGCTGAGGATGTTGCGCATCACGTCGGAGGTGCCCGCCATGATCGTGTAGGCGGGTGCGTAGGCGATCTCCTTGGCCCAGCGGTCCCAACCCATCGCCTCGGGGCCCAACACGCGGGCGGCGAAGTCCGCGACCCTCTGTTCGTACTCGGTGCACATCAGTTTCGTGCCGGCGCTGAAACCGGCGGGAGCCTGGCCGAGCGCATTCCGATAGACGAGCATCCGACCGACGTTGAACTCGATCTCGAGGCGGGCGATCTCGTCACGGAGGAGTCGATCAGTCGTGTCGGCATGTTCGAGCGCACGAAGGTGGAGGGCGCGGTTCGACACCAGCCGGTCGATGCCACCGCGCTCATGATCGAGCTGACGCATCGTCTGCGAGAACGCGTTGCCCTCGACGCCGACGAGGTTCTCGACCGGAACCCGGACCTCCTCGAAGAACACCTCGTTGAAGTGGCGAGCGTCGACCATGTCGCGGATGGGACGCACCTCGATGCCGGGCGAGTCCATCGGAACGATGATCTCGCTGATGCCGAGATGCGGCTTGCCCGGAACGGAATCGGTGCGACAGATGAGATAGCAGTACTCCGACTCGTGCGCGAACGATGTCCAGATCTTCTGACCGTTGATGACCCACTCATCGCCCTCGCGTCGCGCCGATGTGCGCAACGACGCGAGGTCCGAGCCACTCTCGGGCTCGGACATCCCGATGCACCAGGTGATCTCACCCGAGAGGATCTCGGGCAGGTACTTCTCGCGCTGGGCCGGGGAACCGAACGTGTAGAGACCCGGCCCCATCTGCCGATCACCGAACCACGAAGCCCCGATCGGCACACCGGCGGCGATGAGCACCTCACTCACCACGAGTCGTTCGACCGCAGGTCGCCCGCCACCGCCGAACTCCACCGGCCACGTCATGCCGATCCAGCCCCGGGCCGCGAGATCGCGCGAGCACTCGCGGGAGAACGAGCACAGCCACGAGTCGTTGAAGCTGCCGTACTTGGCCACGGCCTCATCGGCGAACGCCTGTGCCTCCCGTCGGAGGTTCTCGAGGTCGGCGTCGAGGTGCAACATCACCCTTCAGTCTTGTGCACTGGCGCCCGACGCGCCCACTCGCACGCGCTCAGCGCAGGAGATCGGCCAGCACTTCGCGACGCAGCAACTTGCCGGTCGGAGTGTGCGGGAGCTCCGGACGGAACTCGATGACCCGAGGAGTCTTCGAGCTGCGCAGGTGC
The DNA here is from genome assembly GCA_964454715.1 of uncultured Bifidobacterium sp. GTDB lineage: Bacteria > Actinomycetota > Acidimicrobiia > Acidimicrobiales > Acidimicrobilacustridaceae > Acidimicrobilacustris. The sequence goes on from CAYVUO010000002.1 coordinate 20,662, forward strand.
TGCTTGCAGAACTCGTGGAGTTCGAAGGCCATGTCATCAGTGGCTTCGATGCCGTCGCCGAGCACGACGACCGCAGCGATCTCCTGGCCCCACTCGTCATCGGGCACGCCGACGACAGCGACATCGAGCACCGATTCGTGACGACGCAGCACGTCCTCGATCTCGGCCGGGGCGATGTTCTCGCCGCCGCGGATGATCGTGTCGTCGGCCCGACCCTCGATGAAGAGGTAGCCGTCGGCATCGACCCAGCCTCGGTCCTTGGTGGGGAACCAACCCTCGTGGTCGACGACACTGCCCGACGCGTACTCACCCGACACCTGCTCACCACGCAGGAACACGAGGCCGGCCTCGCCGACTCCGAGCACGTTGTCATCCTCGTCGCGAACCTCGACCTCGATGCCCGGAAGCACCTTGCCCACCGAACCGAGGCGCACCTTCGCCACCTCGTCGCCGGCGAACGCCGCAGCGTGATCGTCGGGACCGAGCAGCGCGATGGTCGATGAGGTCTCGGTGAGTCCGTAGGCATTGACGAAGCCCGTGCCGGGGAACGCGTCGAGCGCCTTCTCGAGCACCGGCAACGGCATGCGCGCGCCGCCGTACGACAGCGTGGCGAGCGTGGGGACGTCGGCGGGACGACCGTTGAGTTCCTGCACGACGCGAGCGAGCATCGTGGGGACGACCATCGCCTGCGTGACTCCTTCGCGGCGGATGGTGTCGAGCCAGGTCGCGGCATCGAACGAGTCGAGGTACACGATGCGACGGCCGGCGTAGATGTTCGACAACAGGTTCGCCATGCCGGCGATGTGATACGGCGGAACGGTGACGAGCGCAGCCTGCTCGGGTTCGGCGCCGGCGAACTCCACGGTGCCGATGATGTACGCCGTGAGATGGCGATGACGCAGCAAAGCGGCCTTCGGCGTGCCGGAGGTGCCCGAGGTGTAGAGCACCACCGCCACTTCCTCGGGATCGACGAACGGTGGGAGTTCGACGTCGGTCGTGGCCGCGAAGGACGGCTCGAGGAGGTCTTCGCGCGACACCGTCATCGACGCGTCGGCCCCGGGAACGGTGCCGGGATCGGCGACGACCGCGGCGCCGCGATGCGCGGCGACCAGGGGCTTGAGCTGCTCCTCGCCGAGACGGAAGTTCAGCGGGATGAACGGCAGACCGGCGTAGGCGGCGGCGAAGAGCGCCACTGGGAACGCAAGATCATTCGTGCCGAAGTAGACGACACCATCGGCGCCCATCTCGACGAAACGTGCCGCGGCGCGTTGCGCGGCCGCGCCCAGTTCGGCATGGGTGAGTGAACGGTCACCGGCGACGACCGCGACTCGGTCATCGAGCGTCGACGACGTCATGTCGACGAACAACGAGAGATTCATCGGCTCAGTCCGAGGAGGGAAGCGGCTTGGCGCCCTTGATCGGCACCTCACGACCATCTGCAGCGAGTGCACCGGGACCGGGCTTGGCGCACAGCACCTCGAGACCAGTCTCCTCGTCGGCGTAGCGCTTGCCCACGAGCGTGCCGTCGCCCGACGCGTCGGCATGGCCGCCACCGGGGCGATCGGCGGTCGCCTCGACCACCGCGACGCCACCGCAGGTGAGCGTCACGGGACCGCTCGGCGGCTTCACCACGACGAGCTCCACGGTGCATTCGGGACAGGCGAGCTTGCTCCCGGCCTTGATCTCCACGGTCCGACTCCCCCTCTGGGCCTCTCGGCGACGACTTCGTGCCGTTGCAACGTAGCGCGCCGGGGACACGGGCCCTGTGCCACGATCGGCACCTCACACCGGGAGGGGACATGCGCAACGTGGTCGAGGGTCGTTTCGAGGGGAAGGTCGCGCTCATCACGGGCGCGGGCTCGGGCATCGGGAGGGCCAGTGCCGTGCGCCTCGCCGCCGAGGGCGCATCGGTGTTCCTGCACGACGTCAACGCCGAGGGCGTGGCCGAGACTGCGGCCACCATCGCGGCTGCCGGCGGCACCGCCCGTACCCGAGTGGGTGATGTCAGTTCCCGGGCCGAGTGCTTCGCCACGGTCGAGGCCGCCGTCGCCGAGTTCGGTCGACTCGACGTGCTCGCCAATGTCGCCGGCGTCGCCGCCGGCAACCACTTCACCGACATCAGCGAGGACGCGTACCGACGGATGGTCGCCATCAACCAGGACGCGCCCTTCTTCTTCTGTCAGGCCGCCATCCCCCACCTGCTCGAGACCGACGGCAACATCGTCAACATGGCCTCGAACGCGGGCCTCATGGGTCTCGCCTATCAGGTCGTGTACACGATGACGAAGGGCGCGGTCGTCCAGCTCACTCGCTCACTCGCCATGGAGTACGTGAAGACCAACCTCCGCGTCAACGCGATCGCGCCTGGCGGGATCGTCACCAATCTCATGCATACGTTCACGATGCCGGCCGAGATCGACTTCGAACTCATGGCGCCCTACATGGGCTTCCGTGGTCAGGGCGAGGCCGACGACATCGCCGATCTCGTGGCGCTGGTGGCGGCCCCCACCTCGACCAACATCCACGGCGCGATCTTCTCGAGCGATCGCGGAGTGACTGCGGGCTGATCTCAGGCGTCGAGAGAGGCGATGGCCGACACCGCCGCTCGGGTGACGGCCGTCGAGAACTGCGGCGTGATGGGGAGTCCGAGCACGAACGATCGATGCTGCAACGGCCCCGACACGAGGCTCAGCACCGTCTCGTGGTCGATGTCTGACGCGAGTTCACCGCGCGCTCGCGCGCGCTCGAGCACTGCGCGCATCGACGCGACGCGCGGCGCGAGGAACTTCTCGTTGACCGCAGCGCGGAACTCGGGATTGCGTCGGAGCTCGACCGCGACGTCCTCGGCGAGATCCTCACGACGTACCGACACCGTCGCCGCGAGCGACTCGACCATCGCGGCGATGTCGCCCTCGAGCGAACCGGTGTCGACGTCGGTGATCTCGGGATGCAACGACGCGAGCGCCGCCGCCACGAGTTGCTGCTTGGTGGGCCACCGTCGGTAGAGCGTGGCCGACGACACGCCCGAGCGGGCGATGACCGCAGCCATCGTGAGCCCGCCGTAACCGAGCTCCGCCACCAGATCGAGGGTGGCCGAGAGGATGGCGTGGTCGGCGGCCTCGCTGCGCTGACGACCGGGCCGCGACCTGGGCGTCGACTCGGTGACCGCGGACATCAGGCTCGCCCCCGCGCCGCCGGATCGTCCTCTGGGGCGCTGCCGTGCTGCGCCTCGTAGGTCGCCTGCTCGAGCGCACCCTCAGCCTCGGCCCATGTGGCCGAGGCCAGACCGTCGAGAGGTCCGGATTCCTCGTCACGCACGTCCTCGGCCCGGGCCGGCAGCCACGCGAACACACAGATCGCTGCGATCCAGAGCACCAACGCTCCGAACTTCATGGCCACGTGCACACCATCGACGTAGGCCTGCGCTGCAGCCTGCGTCACCTGCTCCCCGAGACCAGCGGGGAGCTCGGAGGACTGAGCCACTCCGAGGATGGCCACGCCCACCGACTCCTGCGCCTTGTCGATGACCGCGGATGGGGCTCCGACCGAAGTGAGCGAGTCGAACAGGTGCGGGCGATAGATGGCGGTGAGAATCGAACCGAGTACGGCCACGCCGAGTGCACCGCCCATCTGACGGGTCGTGTCATTCATCGCCGAGCCGACACCGGCCTTCGCCGGCGGCAGTGAGCCCATGATCGATTCGGTGGCCGGGGCCATCGTGAGACCCATGCCGAGCGAGATCAACATGATGCCGAGCAAGAGGTGCCAGTAGCCGTTCGACACAGGGATGAACGAGTTCCAGAGCACGCCCGCCGATGCGATGAGCAGGCCCACGCCCACGACCATCTTCGTGCCCACCTTCTCGACGAGTCGCGGCGCCATCGGCGCCACCGCGAGGATGACCACCGACATCGGAGCGGTGCGCAGACCGGCACCGAGCGCGCTGTAGCCGAGCACGACCTGCATGTACTGACCCATCACGAACATCTGGCCGAACATCGCGAAGTACACGAGCGTGATCGCGAGATTCGCAGCACTGAATCGTCGGTTCTTGAAGAACCGCATGTCGAGCATCGGGTTCGGGCACTTGAGCTCCCACACCACGAACGCTGCGAGTACGAGCAGGCCGATCGAGAGGGCGCCGGTCACCGACGGATCACCGAATCCTCCTGTCGGCAATTCGATGATGCCCCATAGCAATGTGACGAGACCGATCATCGAGAGACCGGCTCCGACGGGATCGAGCTTGCGAGCGTGCGGCGCGCGAGAAGTGGGCAGCAGGTAGTGGCCGGCGAGGAGCAACGCGGCGATGAGCGGAACGTTGATGAAGAACACCGCATGCCAATCGAACCAACGCAGGATGAGACCACCCAGGATCGGGCCGAGCGCACCGCTCGCGCCTCCGACCGCCGCCCAGATGCCGATGGCGCGACCGCGCTCGCGTGGATCGCGGAACAGGTTGGTGAGCAACGACAGCGTCGACGGCATGATGAACGCGGCGCCCAGACCCATGAGGCCACGCATGACGGTCAACGTCGTGGCCGAATCCGCGAACGTCGAACCCAGCGACGCGAGCGCGAACACGACGAGGCCGCCCTGCAATGCGCCCTTGCGACCGAATCGATCGCCGATGGCGCCAGCGGTGAGCAGCATGCCGGCGAACACGAGCGCGTAGCCGTCGATGATCCACTGCAACTGCCCCATCGACGCGCCGAGCGATTCGACGAGGGCCGGCACTGCGACGTTGAGGATCGTGGTGTCGAGCGTGATCACGAGCAGGCTGCCGGTGAGGACCACGAGCGCCCACCACCGCAGGCGATGGGCCCGATCCGAGACGATCTGGGTGGCGTCGGCGGCCGAGGCCATGGAGACGGTCTCGGCGGGCGGGCGGTCGGTGGTGGTCATGGGGGCGACCATAGCGAAACACCTACGTTTCGGAACACTCTCGTTTCGCAATGTGACCGGTTTCACCCTGCGGCGCGGGCGTCCTTACCCGGCTCTCACCGTTCCTTACGTCCGCCTTCACCCGTGATCCCTACGTTGCCCCCATGGCCCGCAGACGACGACCCCACCCCGCCGCCCGGAGCCGGGCCGTGGCCGCGGCCCTCGCCGTCGGCGTGGCCGGAACCATGACCGCAACGATGGCCATCGACCAGGCCGTGTCGAGCGCGGCGTCCACGACGACGCGCACCGCGCCGACCACACCTCCGACCACCGCGCGCTCGGGCGGCGCCACTCCGTCGACCATCGCACCGAAGCAGACGTCGCCGTCGACGACGCCCCGACAGTCACAACCTCGCGCCCGCTCCCAGGCGAGCTGATGGATTCGCTCCCCTGGTACGTCGCTCGATCGGCCGGAATCGTCGCGTGGTCACTCGCGTCGCTGTCGGTGCTGTGGGGCCTGTTCCTGTCGACGCGAGTCCTCGGTCGCCGACCGCGCGCCAACTGGCTGCTCGATCTGCATCGATTCCTCGGCGGCCTCACCGTCGTGTTCGTCGCCGTTCACATGGTCGGCCTCTACTTCGACAAGTGGGTCTCGTTCAGCATCGGCCAGTTGCTCGTGCCGTTCGCATCCAGTTGGAATCCGTTCGCCGTCGCGCTCGGCATCGTTGCGATGTGGTTGCTCCTCGCGGTCGAGATCACCTCACTCCTGCGCAACCGCATCCCCAGGAGGATGTGGCGCGGAGTGCACTTCGCCAGTTATGTCGTGTTCCTCTCGGGAACGATCCACCTCCTGCTCGCCGGCACCGACCGGCACTCGACGATCCTGCTCTGGACCGTCGCAGTTGTGAGCGGCGCGGTTGCACTGTTCACCGTCTACCGCATCATCGGACCCGGGAGACCGGCCTCGCAGCAGAGGGCTACCATCGCCCCGTCGGCGCCGTTCGCGTCGATGCCCAGCGCACCACCCACGGTCGCGCCGGTGCCGATGCAAGGGGTGACGCCGAATGGAACGTCTGAAGATCGATCTCCTCGCTCCGGAGCTCTACGCGGGTGATCCGTATCCCACGTACGCGTGGATGAGGGCCAACGAACCGGCCTACTGGGACGACGTCAACGAACTCTGGGGCATCTCGCGCTACGACGACATCGTCGAGATCGAGAAGCGCAAGGACGTGTTCATCAACTCCGACACCGCCAAGGGCGGATACCGACCCAACCTTCCGGCCGACCCCGCGATCATCGGACTCGATGACCCCGAGCACTCGAAGCGTCGCAACCTCGTCTCCCGTCGGTTCACGCCTCGTGCCGCCAACGCGTGGGAGGACGACATCCGCGCCAAGGTCAACTCGATCCTCGACGGTGCTGCCGCCGCGCAGCAGTCCGACGGATCGGTCGAGATCGTCGAACAGATGGCCGCACCGCTTCCGGCGATGATGATCGGCAAACTGCTCGGGTTCGACGAGGCCGACTGGCCGAAGCTCAAGCACTGGTCGGAGACCACGATCGCCCTCGGCGGAGGTCCTCGCTACTTCAACGAGGTCGGGATGATCTCGGCCATGGAGTTCGCCCAGGCGGCGGCCGAACTGTTCGAGTCGAAGAAGACCTGCCCCGCCGACGACATCTACTCGCACTACACGACCGCGGAGATCGACGGCTGCCCGTTCGACAAGGACGCAGCGATCGCTGACGGTCTGCTGCTGCTCGATGGCGGTGCCGAGACCACGCGCACCGTGATCGGCCACACCATCATCAACCTGTTCCAGAATCCCGAGCAGCTGCGCAAGCTGCGCGAAGGCGCCGACATGACAGTGGCGGTCGAGGAGTTCATCCGTTACGTCACCCCGATCCACAACATGTGCCGAGTGGCGACCTCCGACTACGAGATCGGCGGGGTCACGATCCCCAAGGGCAACCAAGTCGTGCTCATGTACTCGTCGGCGAACCGCGACGAGGCCCACTTCGACTCGCCCGACACGCTCGACGTCACTCGGACGCCGAACAACCACATCGCGTTCGGATTCGGCACGCACTTCTGCCTCGGCGCATCGCTCGCCCGCCTCGAGATCCGTGTGTTCTTCGAGGAACTGCTGCGACGCACGACCGGCTGGCGAATCGCCGAAGGTGTGGAACCGGTCTGGATGCCCAACGCCTTCGTGCGCGGCATCGAGTCGGCCCGAGTCGAATTCGACTTCGTGTCATGAGCACCGACCCGACATCGGTTCCGCTCCCGATCCCGGGCAAGGAGGTCGTGTTCCGTCACATGGACGACGCCGACGTGCCCTGGCAGTTGTGTCGCGCCCAGCGCAATGCCGACGGAACCGAGGCCTTCGTTCGCGAGAAGTGGTTCGCGTTCAGCCCCGATCCGCAGTACCTGTCGCTCTACGCCGAGTACGACCCCGGCATGATGGTGCGACGCCACGGCCACTACTCGCCGCACATCGTGTTCGTCATCGACGGTGGTCTCTGGTTCGGAGATCGTTGGTGCCCCGCCGGCACCCACGTCGAATTGCCGTTCGGTGCTGCGTTCGGTCCCATCCGCGCCGGCAACGAGGGCGCGAAGTTGTTCGAGGTGATGATGGGTGATCCCCGCTCGTGGGGCGATCAGCCCGAGGTCTACGAGGCCGCGCTGGCTGAGCATGGCGTCACGCCATTGCCCGACCCGCCCGTCGACTTTCCCGACTGGCTCGCCGACCTGCGCACCCACTGGGCACCGGCCGCCGAGGAGTGACTCAGGGCCAGAGGGGTTCCGGGTCGCGGAAACCCGGGTCGGTTCCCCATTGGTTGCGCCAAGTGACCTCGTGCGCGGGCTGGCGAGTGGCCACGCCCCATCGGCCGGTCGGATAGCCCATCGACACGCAGCCCGACATGTACCAACCGTCGTCCTTGGGGATGCCCAGGATGTCGAAGACCTCGTCGTTGTGGAACACGAGCACCTGCGTGAGCGCGGTACCCACACCCTCGGCGCGTGCCGCGAGCTGCGCGCTCCAGAGCGCGGGATAGATCGACGAACCACCCGGGTCGTGCTGGGTGAAGCCGAACAGGTAGAGCGGCACCGTCTCGAAGTTGTCGGCCAACCACTGTGCCGACTTCTGCACGCGAAGCATCGACTTCGACTCCTCGAGCTCGGGGGCGGCATGGGCCGCGTCGAGTCGATCCTTGTAGTAGCTGCCCCAGAGGGCCGACATCGCTTGGCGGTAGATCGGGCCCAGCTTCGACTTCACGTCGGCATCGTCGACGAGGAGGAAGCGCCAGTTCTGCGTATTGCCACCGCTCGGTGCGCGCACTGCGGCGTCCATGATGCGCGTCTGCACATCGACCGGGATGGGGTCGGGCTTCACGCGCCGCATGGCGCGAGTCGTGTAGAGCGCTTCGCGCACGTCCATGGTCATGCCTCCTTGGCCGCGGTCCATGCGGCGTGTGCACCATTGATGATCGAGACGAGCTCGGCTCGCTCGCTGGCGTCGAGCACCTCGAGGGTGCGTGACATCGCGGCGTCGGTGCCGGCCTCGGCGACCTTCCACCGCTCCTTGACCGTTGCGCCATCGGGCAGCGACTCGGCATCCCAGCCGAACACGCCGGCCATGAACGGTGACCGGAACGCGACCGCGTCGAGCGGTGTGAGGCCGGCGGCGAGCACGGCTCCGGCGTGAAGGCCACCGCGCAACTCACGGAGCGCGTTGACGTAGTGATAGGCACGCGCCTTGGATCGATCGGTGCCCGGCACGGGCAGCGCCATCCAGCCGGCGAACAGTGAGGCACACGCCGGGGAGGCCTGCTCACACACTCGAGCTGCGAGTTCGCTGAATCGGTCGTAGTCGTGACCATCGGGGAGATGGGTCTCGCCATAGGCATGAGCGACCGCGGCCCATTCGGCACCGGCAGCAGAGGGTGACATCACACCGCGGGCCCGATCCCACATCGCTGCGACGTGCGGCGGATTCCAGAAGTTGAGGCCGGACGCGGCCACTCCCGCGGTCGTATCGCCGAGCACACCGCACCGCCCGAGCACGTAGAAGTCGAGGCCCTCGAGCCCCAGCTCTCCGCCCCGGGCGTAGGTGGCACCGTCCATCATGAACCCGCCACCGAGATCACCGATGGCTTGGGCACACTGCTTCGCTGCTTCGACTGCGTCCATGCATCCCCCTGATCGAACGTTCGGGCGCACTCTATTCGGCGAGGCCGGTGTACGGTTCGGGCGCCGACCGAACAGGGGGAACCATGGCCGAGGAGTCGAACGAGGCGCAGCCGCGGGGCGTCAAGCAGCGCAACAAGATCGTGATGTCGCAGGAGGAGATCGACGAGTTCCTCCAGGGTCGTCGCTCGATGACGATGTCGACCATCAACGCCGACGGAAGCATCCATTCGATCGCCATGTGGTACGGCTTCCTCGACGGTTGCGTGGCCATCGAGTCGAAGAAGAAGGCCCAGAAGGTGCAGAACCTCCTGCGCAATCCCAACATGACCGTGCTCGTCGAGGACGGCGAGACCTACGAGACGCTTCGTGGTGTCACCCTCATCGGCAAGGGCGAGATCATCGAGGACCCCGAGCGCATGTTCGAGGCCGGCGTGAGCGTGTTCGACCGCTACTTCGCCAAGTACACCGAAGAGATGCGCGGCGCAGTCGAGATGATGCTCAACAAGCGAGTCGTCGTGAAGCTGCACGTCGACCGCGTGATCTCGTGGGACCACCGCAAGCTCAACGGCGGCTACTGACCCCTGGTCATCAAGGCGAGCCCTGTGCTCGCCTCACAACTCGGCGATGGCCCGTTCGAGGAGATCGGCGTACTCGGCGCGCGCCGCAGCGCGTCGCTCGGGCAGATGCTCGCTCGGCCACGCGCCAGCGGCCGGCTCATAGCCCTTGAGCACCTCGCGGGCGACGGTGAACTTGTGCACCTCGGTGGGACCGTCGGCGATGCCCATCGTGACGGCAGCCATGAGCATGCCCGCAAGGGGCATCTCGTTCGACACACCGAGCGCACCGTGCAACTGCATCGTGCGCAGCACCGCCTCGCGGTAGACCTTGGGCGTCGCCACCTTCACCGCGGCGATCTCCTTGCGGGCGGCCGCGCCTCCGAACTGATCGACCACCCATGCCGCGTGCAGCACCTGCAGTCGGAACTGCAGCAGTTCGATCCATGCATCGGCGATCTTCTCCTGCGTGGCCTGCTTGCGGGCCAGCAGTTCACCCTGCGTGGTGCGCGAAAGCGCGCGCTCGCACAGCATGTCGAGACAGCGTGAGACGGCACCGACCGTACGCATGGCGTGGTGCAGACGACCGCCGCCCAGTCGGGTCTGTGCGATGACGAACGCCTGCCCCTCTCCTCCGAGGAGGTTGTCGTGCGGAACTCGAACGCCGTTGTAGCGAACGTAGGCGTGACTGCCGTGGCCCTCCGCCTCCTGCCCCACACCCACGTTGCGGACGACCTCGAGTCCGGGCGTGTCGGTGGGCACGAGGAACATCGACGCGCCGCGGTGAACCGATACGTCGGGATCGGTGATGGCCATCACGATGATGAACGATGCGAACCTCAGTGACGACGAGAACCACTTCTCACCGTCGATCACCCATTCGTCGCCATCGCGCACCGCGCGACACGTGAACACACCGGGGTCAGCACCGCCCTGGGGTTCGGTCATCGAGTAGCACGAAGAGATGTGCCCATCGAGCAGCGGCTGGAGGTACTGCTCCTTCTGGTCCGGTGTGCCGTAGTGGGCGATGATCTCGGCATTGCCGGAATCGGGTGCCTGTGTGCCGAACACCGTCGGGGCGAACTGCGACCGACCGAGGATCTCGTTCATGTACGCCAGGCGAACCTGCCCGTAGCCCTGACCGCCGTACTCGGGGGTCAGGTGGCAAGACCAGATGCCACGGTCCTTCACGACCTTCTGCAGCGGACGGATCGCCTCGTCGTAGAAGACCGAGGCCTTGTTGTAGACCATCTCCTCACCAGCGAACGCGAGGTCGAGCGGCTCGACCTCCGCCTTCACGAACTCGCGGATCCAGTCGAGCTGCTCGGCGAATTCCGGATCGATGCTGAAGTCGGCCATGGCGAGTCCCCCTCGTGTGCTGCTTCAACCGTAGGCGGCACCGAGCTCCGACGACGAACGACTCAAACCGTCCAGACGCACCGGAGCGAGGCCACCGACCGCAGGTTGCAGCCGGCGGGTTCGACCCCGGGGTCGTCATCGGCGAGACGAAGACCGGGCAACCGATCGAGCACGACGTCGAGGGCCGCGAGCAACTGCTGCTTGGCCATGTGCGTGCCGGGGCAGAACTTCACTCCGAAGCCGAAGGTGAGGATGTCGGCATCGGGCCGGTCGATGTCGAACTCATCGGGGCGATCGAAGCGCTGCGGATCACGGTTCGCCGACGCGATGCCGGCGAGGATCACCGACTGGGCCGGGATCTCCACCCCGGCGATGCTGGCGGCCTGCGATGCCATGCGCGGGAGCAACGGCACGGGTGGCTCCCAGCGCAGCAGTTCACGCACGACGGCGGGACGGGTCGAAGGATCCTCGACGACACGGCGCAGCAGCGCGGGCCGGTGCAGCAGCGTGTGGAAGAGGTTGCTCATGGCGTCGGCAGTGGTCGTAGCCCCCACGGCGAACAACAGGCGCACATGGGAGTGCACCTCGTCATCGGTGAGACGCACCCCCTGGAACTCGCCGGTGACGAGCTGCGAGATCACGTCGGTGCCGGGATCGCGGCGTCGTTGGGCAACGACCGGGGCGATGACCTCGGAGAGTTCCTCGGCGGCACGCTTGGCCCCGACGGGATCGCTCGGTTCGGAGAGGATGGAGAGGGCCCAACCGCGTTGACGATCCTCGAACCCCTCGGGCAGACCGAGCTTGCGGCTGATCGCCCAGAACGGCAGACGATTCACGAACTCGGCGACGAGATCGCATCCACCCCGAGCCACGATGCCATCGAGGAGTTCATCGGCCAGGGGCGTGAGTTCCTCATCGACGAAGCGGATCGCGGCTCGGGAACGGAAGGCCGGGGTGACGAGACGCCGGTAGATGTCGTGGTCGGGACCGTCCATCGAGATGAACGTGCGCCCCACCGTGCGTTCGAGTTGGTACTTGTAGACCTCGCCGCCCGGGAAGCGATCGTTGGCGCCGAAGAACTCGCGCAGCGCATCCCAACCGAGGATCACATGCGCAGGGAGACCATGGAAGGTCGCCGGCGCGACGTCACCGTGCTCGGCCCTGAGCGCGCGCAACATCTCGTGGAGCTCCGCGCCGGCGAACGGCTGCGTCGCGATGTCCACCAGCGGCGATCCGGCTGCGTCCTCGGTCATGGTCCCCCCCCTCCCGGACCGTAGCGTGATCGGGATGACGCACGCCGCGCGAGATGTCAGGATGAGCCGGTCACATGACCACGAGGGGGACCGACCATGAGCGACGGCGCGAAGTACGAGGCACTGGTGCAGGAGTTCTGCGACGCATGGGCCGAGGGCGACCACGACAAGGTGGTCGACTTCTTCACCCCAGACGGCGTGTACCACAACATCCCCGTCGATCCGATGGTCGGCCACGAAGCGATCCGCATGATGATCGACGGCTTCACCGCGGGCCTGAAGGTCAAGATCTTCCGCATCGACACGATGCTGTCGAAGGGATCGACCGTCGTCACCGAGCGCGTCGACATCTTCGAGAAGGCCGACGGTTCGACGATCGAGTTGCCCGTGCTCGGCATCTTCGAGTTCGAGGGCGACAAGATCGCCAAGTGGCGCGAGTACTTCGACCTGAATCAGTTCATGTCACAGATGGGCTGATCAGCCCGCCATGAAGTCGAGGAACTCCGGAAGCGCCGCCGGATCCTGCGCGAAGAATCCGTGGCCACCCTCGTAGATGCGCAAGGTCGCGCCCTCGATGCGTTCGGCGATGCGTTCGCTGTTCTCGGGCGGAGCGATACCGTCGTAGCGGCCGGCGGCCACGATCGTCGGGGCCGTGATGCGATGCAGGCGATCCCACACGTCGTGATGGCGTCGGGCGCCGAGTTGTTCGATCTCGCCGCGTTCGGCCTCACTTCCCGGTGCCGAGCCCGCGTTCGCAGTCATGGCCTCGACGAACATGCGATCAGCGGGGTGCTCGGCCAACCACTCGGGCGTGAACCGGGTGTCCATGATGCGCATGCCGATCTCGGCCCGCTGGCCCGCATCCATGGCCCGCAGTTCATGGAGCGGATACGACGCGCCGCCCTCACCGCCCGGTGAGGTGCACATGAGTCCGAGCCGCTCGACGCGATCGGGCACGGTGACCGTGAACTCCTGCGCGACCATGCCGCCGAAGCTCACGCCGATGACTCGGAACCGGTCCCAACCCACGTGATCGACGAGCGCGATCGCATCGGCGGCGTAGTCGGCCATCGAATAGGGGCCGGGAGGGATCTCGGTGAGCCCCAATCCGCGCTGGTCGTGGATGAGGACGTCGAATCGCTGTTGGTAGACCGTCAACAACGGCCGCATGCGTTCGATGGTGGAACCCGAGCCGTTGAAGAACAGCAGGGGCGGCCCCTCACCCTCTCGCTCGTAGTAGATGTCGATGCCGTTCAGCTTCGCGACGGGCATGTGGTCACATCCTCTTCCATGACGGCGTCCGCTTCTCGCGGAACGCCTCACCAGCCTCGGCCATGTTGCCGGTGAAGGTGCCGAGCACCTGGGTGCGATTCTCGAGTTGCATCGCCTGCCGCAGGCTCGAGGCATCGAGATTGGCCCACATGCCGACCTTCGTCATGCGGACGCCGTATTCCGAGTTCTCGACGATCTGCCCGGCCAGCTCGATCGCCGCGGGCACGAGCCCGTCAGCCGTCGTGACCCGATTGAGCAGACCGATCTCCCGGGCCTCCGCAGCGGCGAATCGACGGCCGGTGAGCATGAGTTCGGCCGCCATCGTGGGGCCGACCAGTCGAGGCAGCCAATAGCTCGTGCCGAGATCGCAGGATGACAGGCCGACCCGGATGAAGTGCGAGGCGAAGAATGCGTCGTCGCTCGCCACGCGCAGGTCACAGTTGAGTGCGAGCGCGAGACCGCCCCCCACACATGCCCCGTGCACTGCGGCGATCACCGGCTGCGGGGCCTCATGGATGTCGAGCACCATGTCCATGAGGAGTTCCTGGTACTCGTGCACGAAACCCACCGGTCCGCGGCCGCGCGCCCGATCGGGCACACCGCCCGTGCCGGTCATGTTGGCCCCACTGCAGAAACCGCGTCCGGCCCCGGTGAGCACGATCGCCCGGACGTCCCGATCGCGCCGTGCCGCCCGGAATGCATCGTGCAATTCCTCGACGAGTCGGGCGCTGAGCGAGTTGTAGTGCTCGGGATCGTCGAGCGTGATCTGCAGCACGGAATCGGCAACCATCTCGGCGCGCACGACTGACATCGGGTTCTCCTTCAGAATGGGCGGTCGCCGCGAAGCAGCACGCGCCGCATCTCACGTCGAGCCGAATAGTCGAACGTTGCGTAGTGCTGGGTGCTGCGGTTGTCCCACAACGCGACCGTGCCGGGCGCCCACCGCAATCGCACTGCGATGTCGGGTTGGGTGAACGTGTCGCAGAGCAGCGGCAGCAACACCTCGTTCTCACGATCGGAGACATCGTCGAGCCGGACGGTGAAGTTCCGATTCACGAACAACGCCCTCCGGCCGGTCTCGGGATGTGTGCGCACGACCGGATGCTGCACCGGCGGATAGCGATCGTGCACCGGTGTGCGATGGGCCGACGACTTGGCGACCGAATGGGTGGCGGTCATGCCCTCGATGAGGCGCTGCATCCGGGACGACAGCGAGTCGTAGGCGGCGTACGCGCTCGCCCAAAGTGTGTCGCCACCCAGGGCCGGGAGCTCGACCGCTCGCAGCAACGAACCGAGGGGTGGACATTCCATGAAGGTCGCATCGCTGTGCCAGACGTCGGCGTTCGACGTCTTGGGAGCATCACCGCCGGTCGTGATGGTGTGCAGGTGCGGCGCCTCGGGTGGACCCCCGGGTCCGAACGGGAACTCCTCGAGCGTGCCGATGCGCGCCGCGATCGCGTGTTGGGAGAGATCGTCGAGACGCTGATCGCGGAAGAACACGACGAGGTGCTCGAGCAGCGCCGCCCTGATGGCGGCTACGTCGGCGTCGGTGGCGTCGGTCAGGTCGATGTCGGTGATCTCCACGCCGATCTGCGGCGTGAGTGGCTCGAGTCGCATGCATTCCCCCTCGGTCCGTCAGTCCACCACATCGCCGAGCGATGCGCGGCCCTACCATCGACGTCGTGGACCACCTGTCGGTGCTGAGTGCAGCCCTCCTCGCCCTCGTGGCCCTCCTCGCCGGAGCGATCAACGCGATCGCCGGTGGCGGTTCATTGCTCACGTTCCCCGCCCTGCTCGCCGCCGGCCTCTCACCCGTCAGCGCCAACGTGACCAACACGGTGTCGCTGGTGCCCGGCTACATGGGCGGCATCGCCGGTTTCCGTCACGACCTCCCATCGCAGGGGCAGCGAGTGCGAATGCTGCTCCCGGCGGCATTCGCGGGATCACTGCTCGGCGCGATCGTGCTGCTCACCACATCGGCTGCGGTGTTCAAGCACATCGTGCCGGTGCTCGTGCTCATCGCAGCGATCGTCCTGCTCCTCCAGCCGATGCTCCAGAAGCGCCTCGGTCGACTGCACCCGGAGACGGGCGAGCCGCTCGTGCGCGAGAACGACACCGCGACCGTCATCGCCGTGTTCCTCGCCGCCGTGTACGGCGGCTACTTCGGCGCGGTGCTCGGCATCATCCTGCTCGCCGTGCTCGGCACCTTCCTCCCTGACGACCTGCACCGCCTCAACGCCCTGAAGAGCGTGCTGCAGTTCGCGACGAACATCATCGCCGTGGTCGTGTTCGCGATCTTCGGTCCCGTGCAGTGGTTGGTGGTGCTGCTCATGGCGCCCATGAGCCTGGCCGGCGGATGGCTGGGCTCACGACTGTCGCGTCGGGTCCACCCGAAGGTGCTGCGCGCCGTGATCGGTGTCTACGGCGTGGGCGCTGCGATCATCCTCGCCATCACCCTCAGGTGATGTGAGCGACGTTCAGCCGATGCCGAGCGAGATGTACGCGGGGTTCTGCGAGTCGGAGGCCTGATACGGCTTCTTCGTGGCGAAACCGAGCACCACGATGGTCGAACCGTTGGAGCCGTTCGCGATGTTGATCGACTTCACGTAGTCGAGGTTGACCGGGAGCACGGTGCTCGGCGGCTTGGCCGCACCCGCCCAAGCCGCGTTCTGGATGGTGATCACCAGGTTCGCGGGCTGACCCGTATTGATGGCATTGCCGTTGGCATCGTTGATCGCTCCGTCGGCATACGCCGCCGTCCAGGACGTGACGCCCTTCGACATCGTGATCTGGATGTTGTCGACGCAGCCCTGCTTCGAGGTGGTGATGCCCGTGGCGGTGGCGCCGCTCACACTGGTCGAACCTCCACTCGACTGACCGAGCGTGCCGGAGAAGGCGGTGCAGGCCTTGTCGGTGGCACCGGAGCCCGAACTCGCGGTCGTCGACGTGGACGAGCCGTTCGACGAACTCGAGCACGCCGAGAGGGCGAGTGCGATGACGACCACGGCGGTCGAGGCGGTGAGGGCGAGACGATTCTTCACAGTGCTCCTCGGAAGGGGGGATCCGACGGGCAGAGTAGGCCACGGTGGGTGACAGCGGGAGCCACCGGAACCGATTCCGTATGCTGACGGGCCGAGCGACCGATCCGGTCGCATGAGGGGGGAACCATGGGACGCTTCGATGGACGAGTGGTGATCGTGACCGGTGCCGCGCGCGGTCAGGGCGAGGCCGAAGCCCGCCTGTTCGCATCGGAGGGCGCGAAGGTCGTGCTCGCCGACGTGCTCGATGCGGAGGGCACTGCAGTCGCTTCCGACATCGGTGCCGCCGCTCGTTACGTGCATCTCGATGTGAGCGACGAGAGCGAATGGAACGCCGCGATCGCCGAGACGAAGTCGTTCGGTGGGGGCCGCCTCGACGTGCTCGTCAACAACGCAGCAGTCATCCGCCCTGCGTCGATCGAGGACACGTCACTCGCCGACTACATGGGCGTCATCAACATCAATCAGGTCGGATGCTTCCTCGGCATGCGCGCTGCGATGCCACTGATGCGCGAGACCGGTGGTGGTTCCATCGTCAACATCTCGTCGATCGACGGCATGGGTTCGAAGAACGGACTCATCTCGTACACCGCATCGAAGTTCGCGATCCGCGGCATGACCAAGACGGCAGCCATGGAGTGGGGTCAGTACGGCATCCGCGTGAACTCGATCCATCCCGG
The DNA here is from genome assembly GCA_964454715.1 of uncultured Bifidobacterium sp. Classification (GTDB taxonomy): domain Bacteria; phylum Actinomycetota; class Acidimicrobiia; order Acidimicrobiales; family Acidimicrobilacustridaceae; genus Acidimicrobilacustris. The sequence continues at coordinate 37,897 of CAYVUO010000002.1, forward strand.
TGGTGTCAACACGATCATGGGCAATCCGATCAACCACCCGTCGCTCGAGACCCAGCCCTACCAGTTGCAGGCGATCCAGCGCATCGGTTACCCGAACGAGATCGCCGCCGCTGTTGCGTTCCTCGCCAGCCCCGATGCCAGTTACATCACGGGCACCGAGCTCGTCGTCGACGGTGGATGGCTCGCTGGCCGCCTCGAGCCCGGTCTTCCGGGTTCGAACCTCATGATCGAAGGCTTTGGGTACAACGGATGACCGACGCCCCGCATCCCTGGAGCGAGGTCGGTTGGGAACTGGGCGACGAACCCGGCACGATCGAACTGGCATCGTCGACGCGCAGTCTCATCGCGGCGATCCGTCGTGCCGACGCCCCGAGTGACGACCTGGCGCGCGCTCGTGCGCTCGTCGAGGAGGCAACGGCGTTGCTCGCGCCGCATCTCGTCACCCGACTGCCGATGCAGGGACGGCGGGGTGAGCGCGGCCCCGGCAGCGGTACCTCGGGTCTGCAACCCACCGAGTTCTTCCCGTGGTCGCCCGTATTGGGACCGCTCAATCCCCTCTCGCCACCGATCGACATCGCGTTCGATGGTGAGCGCATCCACGGAACGATGACGTTGCAGGCGCCCTACAACGGGCCTCCCGGGATGGTGCACGGCGGCATCATCGCGCTCGTGTTCGACGAGATCCTCGGAGCGTGCAACGTCTGCCACGGACTCGGTGCGTTCACCGGCACACTGAGCGTGCGCTACGAGAAGCCGACCCTCATCGACACGCCCCATGAGCTCGAGTCATGGCTCGATCGGGTCGAGGGGCGCAAGGTGTTCACCAAGGGAGTCATCCGCCGCGATGGTGAGATCACGGCGAGCGCCGAGGGCATCTTCATCCGCACGCCCGAATGGTCGTCGCCGAAGTGACCGCCCCGGTCGGTCGATCGCCGATCGATGGGCAAGACTGATCCGGTGACCGAACGCAACGTCCTCGGAGGACCGCTCGAACCCTGTGGCACCGACCCCGTCACCGGGTACTACCGCGACGGCTGCTGCTCATCGGGCAAGGAGGACGCCGGCCTCCACACGATCTGCGCGGTGATGACCGACGAGTTCCTCGAGCACCAGCGGTCGATCGGCAACGATCTCTCGACGCCGATGCCCCAGTACCGGTTCCCGGGGCTGGTGCCCGGTGATCGCTGGTGCGTGACCGCGCTCAACTGGGCTCGCGCCTATCGCGATGGCGTCGCCGCGCCGGTCGTGCTCGCGTCGACCAATGAACGCACGCTCGAGGTCATCCCGCTCGATGCCCTGCAGGAGCATGCCGTCGACGTCCCCGGCGACCTCAGTGGACTCTTCGACACCGACTGAGGGGACCCGAGAGGTCGACGTCGATCGCCGCCCGTGGCGAACGATCGCGCAGTTCACGGGCTCGGGCGCGCTCCTGGCTCCGCTCATCGTGCTGCTCGTACAGCAGTTCACCCAACTCGGTTGGGGTGCGTCGTCGAGTGCGCCCGAGCGATGGGCGATCCCCTGCTGCGACTACGCAGCGCTCGAACTCGGCACGCGCGCCTATGTGAGCGGTGAGCAATGGATGGGGCTGTATTCACGCCAGGGCTGGCGTCACCCCGGCCCGGCGCCATTCCTGTGGGATGCCATGTTCCGCATCCTCCCCGGTCATGCCTTCGCGGAGCATCAGGTCGCTGCGGTCGCACTCGCCATCGTCGCCGTCGGCGCACTCGTTCTGTTCGCGTGGCGCCACACCTCGACGGTCGCAGCGCTCGTGGGACTCTGCGTCGTTGCGGCGTGGATGCTGCGGTTCGACATCGGCATGCTGCGCGAACCATGGAACCCGATCTCGTCGATGTTGTGGGTGGGGATCTTCGTGGTGTGCGCAGCGACGTTCGCCTCCACACCGCGTTCCCGACGTTCGGGATGGGCGATCGTCGGCGCTGCGATCTCCGGTTCGATGGCCGTGCAGGCCCATCTCGGCGCTGCGCCGATCGTCGTCATCGGCGTGATCATGATCGCCGTCGGCGCGTGGCGAGCCCGCGACGCGCGCCCCGTGCAGCGTGGCGCGCTCTACGCCTGCCTCGCCCTACTCGTCCTCTGGGCCCTTCCCCTACTCGACCTCGCGTTCGGCGATCACGGGCTGTGGCGCATCGTCACCGTCGACGACGATCCCTCGAACACGGGGTTCTCGTGGGGTGACGCCATGCGCACGATGGTGCAGGCGATCGGTCTCGGGCCCGCACGCCAAGGAGTGGCCCTCGGCCCCGCCAGCCCCTTCCTCCCCACCGCTTCGCTCACCATCGGTCAGGTCGTCGCAGCGATCGCCGGGGTCGCACTGGGAATCCGCGTGCTCATGACCCGACAACGCCATCGCCGCCTGGCGTTCGCGACCGCCCTCGCACTGGTCGGACTCGTCGTCACCACTGCGATGGTCGGTCTCGCCGGCAGCCAGTACTACCCATATCTCCTGCTCCCCGTCGTGATGTGCGGACCGATCGTGTGGATGTGCGGCGCGATCGCGCTCACGACCGATCTGCTCCGGCACCTGCGCGCCGTGTGGCGATCGATCGTGAGCGGAGTGGTCGCCGTCGCGCTCATCGCCTTTGCCATCGTGGGCATCGGCTCGCTGCCGTCCGACACATTGCTCGATCGCTATCTGTCACCCGACCTCGCGTCACTCGAACGCTCGGTGCTCGATCGCTGTGAGAGCGTCCCCACCCATCCGATCGTGTGGGTGCAGCCCGGCGTCGACTGGACGATCGCACTCCCCCTCATCGCCACGATCGACCGCTGCGCCACGGTCAAGGTGCGCACATGGGAATCGTTCCTCGCGGGTGAGCCCTATCGGGCTCCGTCAGATGTCGAGCGGGACAACATGTGGATCCTTCCCGTCGACGCACTCAACGTCGGAGCCCGCGTGATCGCGTCGGATGGCCGACTGATGGTCCTCGTCGACCCGACCGTCGAATCGGTCGGACATCTCACTGGTGGGAGTGCGAGCTGACCACACGCCGGGCGCGACGCACGACCTTCAGCAAGACGAACCCCACCGTTGCGATGACCATCAGGATCGTGAAGACCACGACGGCGATGACCCATGCGATGAATCGCTTGGTGCGCGTCGGAGTGGAATTGCGTTGGATGTGATCGGCCGAGACGATCACGACGTTGGACAGCGTCGCCGACGAGCCAGTCATCGAGGGCGACTGCTCGGTAGCGCCCTCGAGCGCGAGCGACAGTGTGTGCTCCCCCGATCCCAAGTCGTAGAGGATCACGAACTCGCCGCCGGGGCCGTTGCCATCGTCTGCGCCCGCCATCCATCGCTCGCGCCCATCGACGAAGACATGCGCCGTCGATGCCCCGGTGACCGATGCATCGAACGTGAGCCAGAGCGAATCTTCGTCGGTGCGGAAGGTCATCCCATCGACGGGCTGGGTGGAACCGTCACCCGAGACAGTCACCGTCTCGAGGTCGGTGGCCGAGACCCGATAGTCGGTGCCGACGTTCGAGGCAGTCGGCGTGCTCGTCGGCTGCAGCGTCAACGGCTGGTCGATCGCGACCTGGGTCCATTCGGTGGCCAGCGATGCGTCGGATGCGCCCGTCAATGGTGACCACCAGTAGCCGACACCCGAACCGGGGGTCGATGCCGATTGTGCGTACCAGCCGATCGGGAATCCGTGCTTCTCGACTCCGGTGTCGGTCGACGGTGGGAGCAGACGGACGTCGACGACCTGGCCGAGACCGGGATACTGCGCGTAGGGCTCACCGACCAACGACACGTAGTTGTCGACGAACGTCTGATTCGCGCCACGACCGATGTCGAGACGCGTGAGCTTGTAGCGAAGATCGTTCTTCGCCCCGCCCAACTGAGCGAGTGATACCTCGGGCGAATCGAACAATGTGAGCTGACGCGGCTCTTCGGCGACCGACAATGCGGCCGTCGTCGCTACGTTCGCGCCGAAGCTGTGGCCGATCAGATGCAGTTGGCCACCCGCGGCACCGAATCCCGGAGCGAGCGCCTGATCGATGGCCATCGCCATCCGATGACCGTTCACCTCGGTGGCCTTCTCCGGTGCGAACGCAGCGAACAGATCCGCATCTGTGGCCGACTGGTCGACCCAACTGAACATCATCACCGCCGCGCTCGGGTCGGCTGCCTGCAACGACGCCGCGAGACCTGCGAACAAGGTTGCGGCCTGTTGCCCATCGGCGTCGACGAGTGCGGGATCCCACATCGTCACCAACGTCGAGGTGCCCGCTTGCACCGACAGGTACTCGTCCTGCAGTCCCGCCGCCCAGCCATGCGTCATCACGATCACATGTCCGCCCGCGATCGAACCCGCAGTCACCGGTGCGAACGTCGTGCCGTTCCAGCGCCCGAGCCGTGAGAGAACCGAGTACGGACTCACGTTCGTCTGTTCGGTGACCGGCACACCAGCCGGTGCCGGATGCTCGGTGAGTGCGGGCGACACGGGAACCACCACCCATGCACAACCGCCGAGGGTGAGGACCAGCGCGAGCAGGGCGGACAGAGGGAGCAGGCGCGCACTGCGCATTCGATCAGCCCGCGAACTTCGGTGTCACCGGCGCAGGTGGCGGGACATAGGTGAATCCGTTGCGGAACGTGAACGTCTGTCCGTCTCCGGTGGTGATGACGACGTCGACGGGACCAGCAGGATGCGCACCCGTCGTGCACATGAGCTGTCCGAAGGTCACGAGCACGACCGGCGTGCACGGCACACCGCCGACCTCGACCGTGGTGTCGGAGGTGAGGTTCGATCCGTCGATGATGATCTCGGTGCCGCCCGAATCGGGGCCTTCACCGGGATCGACCGTGACGATCGTCGGTGGGAAGGTCACCGTGAGGGGCGTCATGTCCGTGTTGTTCTCGGGGATCGGATCGGGCGTCGACGAACTCACCGTCGCGGGGATGTACCAGGTCGTCCCGCTGGAGTTGGCGTCTGCGTAGACCTCGACCTCCAACGTCCATGTGGCGCCTGGCGTGAGATCTCCGGTGTAGCAATGCCACTCCGTCGGCGAGAGGGTCGAGCAACCGACGGGCCACGCCATCATGAGCGTCGGTTCGTGGGTGATGATGATGTACGGCTCGATCGCTGTCGACGGTCCGTTGTTGGTGACCGCGAACGTGATCGTGACGGAGGACTCGGGCGCGATCACGCCCGGTCCGCTCACGACGACCGCGAGGTCGGCGAAGGGAACGATCCTCGTGATGGCGCTCGCGCTGTCGTTCGAGGGGTCGACGTCATCGGTGAGCGCAGAGATGTCGGCCACGTTCACCGCATTCCGCCATTGCACCTCGGTCGGATCCGAATCATCGAACGATGACCGCAATGTCGCCTCGATCGTCACGTTCACCGAGGTCGAGACTGCGGTGCTACCGCTCCAGACGCAGTCGACGACCGAACCCGACACCGAGCACACGCCCCCCGCAGAGGGAGTCACCGTGATCGGCTGGGTGAGATCGACCGCGGGCGGGAGGTGGTCGACGATGGAGACGTCGCTGGCTGCCTGGGGCCCGGCGTTCGAGCCCGTGAGTGTCCAAGTGACCACGTCGCCGGGGTCGGCCACATCATCGGAGACGGTCTTGGTCAGTTGCAGATCGGCAACGGCGCGCACGGCGAGACCAGCCGAGTCCGAAACCGTTCCGACCGTGATGTCCGACGTGGCCGAGGCAGTGTTCGTCACCGACGTGCCTGCGAGCGACAGCTGGGGCGCCACCCGGATGATGACGGTCATCGCGTCACCGACCAGCAATGATGTGGTCGAACACGTGACGATGGTGGTGCCACCCGAGCCCGCCGCAGTCGAGCACGAGCCGTGCGAGCTCGAGACCGACTCGATGTCGAGGCCGGCCGGCACGGTGTCGGTCACCGTGGTGTTCGTCGCAGCCGAAGGACCTTGGTTGTACGTCTCGATGCGGAATTCGGATGTCTCGCCGATCGACACCGACGGTTGCACAGCGGCCTTGCTGATCGCGAGCACGGCGCTCGGCGCCGAGCCCGATGTCGCAATCGACGAATCGTTGAGGCGGGCCGGGCTGTCGACACTCGAGGGCTGGCCTCCCTTCGATGGGCCCGTGAGTTCAGCCGTGTTCTCGACCGGTTGACCGGCGGTGAACGTTGCCTGCACCGAGATGGCCGGGTACGACGAACCCGGAGCGAGCGCATCACTCCGCGAGCACACGCCGGCGCTGCATGACCACCCCGTGCCGCTCATGGCAGTGATCGCCACGCCATTGGCACCGAGGGTGTCGGTGACTTCGACCGCGCCGGAGGTCAGCGCGGTGCCGTCATTGGTGACGACGAGATCGAACGAGTACGACGTGCCGGACGAGCTTGTGACCGTCTTGGTCACGCCCGGATCGGGATACGAGACGGTGACCGCGGCCGACGCGACCTTGGAGATGGGCAGACCGAGATCGGGTGAGACGAAGGTCAGCGTCGCCACATTGTCGATGACCTCGCCCAACGGACGATCATCGGTGATCGTTGCGTCGAACGAGACGGAAGCCGTTCCACCGCCCGCCGGGATCGAACCGAGCGTTGCGCCGATGGTGCGGGACGTCGCTCCGCAAGGAGCGGGCGCGCACGTCGCGCTTCCCGATGGCACGACGGTCGGTGCACCAGAGAGGGAAAGGCCCGCCGGGAGCTGATCGGTGATCTCGGCGGCGACGGCGGCCTGGGTGCCGTTGTTGGTGGCAGTGATCTCGTAGTGCACGGTCGCGCCCGGCCGGGGTACGCCGTCGCCGGCCAGAACCGTCGCCGTCTTCGTGAGGCTCACATCGGGCGAGTAGAGCTCGGTTGCGAAGGTGATGGCTTGCGGCGCATACACGTCGCCGGTGGTCTGCGCCGCGAAGATCGCGGTGGTGTCACCATTGGCGAGGAATCCGTCGGCCTGGAAGAGACTGGCGTCGTAGCCGAGTTGGTTGCGCCAGTCGGGCGACTTCGTGGTCACCTGCACGCCACGATTGGCGATCGTCGAGTTCTCGGTGTTGTTGGGCGCGTGCACCGCATCGGTGAGCAAGTTGCTGTTGATCGTCAGGTAGTCACCCGTTGTGCCAGCGTCGCCCTCGGCGGCGACCACACCGATCGTCGTGCGCACGGTTCCCGACGATGGCGTCTTGAACCCGCTCAGCGGGATGCTGAGTGGCTTGCCCTGGCTCACGACCTTGAGACCGTCGAACACCGAGAGGTTGCGAAGGGGTTCGGCATCGTCGGCGTAGGCGACCACGAGGCTCCAACCGGCGGAGATGTTGCCGCCCGTTCCCGTCTGCACATCGGCAACGGTGTACGTACCAGCACCCGCCGCCACGACCTGAGCAGTGACATCGGCGAATGCGCCATAGCCGGAGCTGTTGGCGATCGGCCCCGTGTCGACGACGGTCGAGACAACGGTGGAATAGGCGGACGACCCCGGAACCTTGAACTTGACCCGATCGATCTGAGCGACGTTCGGGGCTGCCACTGGCACCCCTGCGAACCCGTTGTTGCCCGTGATGACGAGACCCTTGGCCTGCACGCCGGTCCAGTACAGGCCGGCGAACAGCACGTGTGCGCCCGTGGGCACGATCAATTGAGCGCTGGAGGAGTCGAACGTCGCAGGGTCGTTGTCGGCGTCGAGCCATCGCATGTCATAGGAGTTGTTGTTGCGAGCGTTCGTGCCGGCCCGTGAGCCGAGACAGCCCGAGTTCATGGACGGGTCGACCGTGTCGGTCGGGCACTGAACGATCACATTCGACGCGAAGACGATCTGACCGTTGACGTTGTTCGAGTAACGCAGCGAGAAGTCGCGCTGCACTGCAGCAGGTTCGAGCCTTGCCGCCGCTCCCGCGCTCGATGCCGAGCCCACGAGGAGCATCGGCACCACGAGCATGAGCGCGGACAATGAGGTTGCGAACCGCCGCATCACGTTCAACTTCAGTCGAGCGCTTGGACGATCGTGCCCGTGACGGCTCCGCCGTCGGCGAGGAATGGCCCGATCTTCGGGTACAGCTCGGCCAACGTCGGACCGGCCATGTGCGCATCCATCGCGGCTTGATCGGCGTACTGCTCGAAGAAGTAGAGGGTGTCGGGATCGTCGGCCTCGATCAATGTGTACGCCTGCGTGCCGGGCTCGGCCGCCGCAGCCGCGAACATGTCGGCGAATTGCGCCTTCAGTTCGTCGCGCTTGCCCGGGTGCGACTTCATCGTCGCGATCATCACTCGTCGTGCCATTGCCTGTCCCCTCCTCGAGATCGACAGAACGCTAGCGCTCTGCCACGGCGCCACGGATGTCGATCAGAACACGCCACCATCGGCCGGAGCGACCGTCTCGGCCTCGATCGACCGGAGCTCGGCGTCGTCATCGGGGATCGCCGGTGACGACGGCAGGAACTTGGCGGCCAGGACCGCAGTGATCACGAGCGCCGCTCCGCAGCACCACATGCCCAGACGCTGTCCGCTGATGAAGGCTTCACGGGCCTGGGTGCTCAGCTGCTTCGCCTGCTCCGGCGGGAGGTTCTGCGCGACGTAGTACGCGCGACCGATCGAGTTGCGGGCGGCGTCGACAGCGGCCTCGGGCAGGCCCTCGAGTCCGGTGAGCACCGAGTGGTAGCGGGCGGCGAAGATGCTGCCGATCACCGCGACACCGAGTGCACCACCGATCTGCCGGGTCGTGTCATTCACCGCCGAGCCGACGCCGGCGCGGTTGCGAGGGAGCGACGACATGATCGACTCGGTGGCGGGTGTGGCCGTGCAAGCCAGACCGCCACCGAAGATCACCCGCACGAGCGCGCCCAATGCGACGTTGTCGATGATCGCCGGGATGCCGTAGCAGACCATCACCGCAGCGCAGATGAGTAGACCCGTCACGACCACCCTCGTGGTTCCCCAGCGCTTCACGAACTTGTGCGCCAAGGGGCTGACAGCCATGAGCCCCACGGCAACGGGCGCGGTGAGCAAACCGGCCTTGAGCGCCGAGTATCCGAGGACGAACTGGAAGTACTCGACGATGAGGAAGGTCGAGCCGAACATCGCGAAGTAGTTGAGCGTCACCGTCATGCTCGCCGCGCTGAAGCGTGGATTGCGGAAGAAGCTGAGATCGAGCATCGGGTGGTCACTACGGGACTCCCACATGGCGAAGAGTGCGATGAACACGATGCCAACGAGGAGCGGACCGAGGACGAGGCCATGCGCCCACCCCTTCTCGGGGATCTCGATGATGCCGTAGAGCACGAGGACGACGGCGACGATCGACAGCAGCGCACCGATGGGGTCGAGACGGTGCGATCGATCCTCACTGCGTGACGGCGGCACCACGAAGAAACCGAACACGATCGCAGCGGCACAGATGGGGACGTTGACGAGGAAGATCGATCCCCACCAGAAGTGGTCGAGCAACAGACCGCCGAGCACCGGGCCCGCCGCAACGCCCACGCCGGCGACGGCGGCCCAGATGCCGATGGCCTTCGGTCGTTCCTCGGCCGAGAACGACGTCGTGAGGATGGCGAGGGTGGACGGGAAGATCAGCGCGCCACCGATTCCCATCAGACCGCGGCAGATGATGAGCTGGTTGGCGGTGTCGGCGAAACTCGCCAAGGCCGAGAAGATCCCGAACACGACGAGACCGATGGCGAGCGTGCGGTGTCGTCCCCACTTGTCGCCGATTGCGCCCATGGTCAGCAGGAGGCACGCGAACACGATCGTGTACGAGTCGATGAGCCACTGCAGCTGGGCCTGTGACGCTCCGACCTCCTTCACGATCGACGGAAGACCGACGTTGAGGATCGTGTTGTCGATCGACGTCACGGTGAGCGACATGCAGAGCGCGAGCAACGTCAGCCAACGGCGGCTGAAGATCTTCTCGGGGGTCCAGTTCACGCTCAGGCTCATCGTTCCTCGTCGTCAGTTCGTGGTTCGTCATTGAGATGGGAGTCGAGGTTCATGCGGGCGCGACGCACCACATCGAGTGCAGTGCGCACCTGGACGTCGTCGAATCCGCCCAGCAGTTCCCCCGTGAAGGCGTCGTAGTTGCGTTGCACATCGACGCATGTGTCGGTGCCGGCAGCAGTGAGATTCACCAGCGACGCGCGTCGATCGGCGGGGTCGGGAACTCGCTGCACATAACCGCGCCCCTCGAGGCCGTCGACGAGACCCGTGATCGCCCGCGGCGTCACGCCGATGCACGACGCAAGCTCGACCGACCGCATCGGCCCGCGCTCGTGGAGCACGAGCATGAGGCGGAGACGGGGCAGCGTCAGGTCACGCCGACGCAGACCATCGGAGCGCAGACGGTCGATCAACGGGGCCATCTCGGCCAGTTCCCGCAGCAGATCGATCCGGGCGCTCATTGCTGAATACCCTACATTGTTCCCCTGGTTCCGTTTCTCGGCCCGGCCCGATGCGGCCGGGGACGCCGGCCGGGCCCGGCTCGCTCGATGCTGCGCCGCTGCGAACCTGGGGACCTGCCACCGGCCCGCCCACTACGGTCGGCGGCGATGGAACGCATCGACATCGAACGAGCCGTGGACGAGGCCGGCATCCTCCTGAGAGCCGACGGCGCCGACCTGCTGCTCGTCGACTGGGATGCCGCAGCAGCGCGAGTGCACGTGAGCGTCGACATCAGTGGTTCCAACTGCGTCGAGTGCATCATCCCGCCCGACCTGCTGGCCGACATGTTGGGCGATGCGATCAATCGCGCCGTCGCGTCGAAGGTCGACGTCATCGTCGACGACCCCCGACGCTGACGACTAGCGCGGCGGGTACAACAGCGATTCGCGCAACGCCCAGTACATGTCGGGGTCCGCTGCTGCGATGCGCTCGAAGCGGGCCGCAGCCATGTCGAGGCCGTTCTTGGCAAGGGCCTCATGGAAGAACTTGTCCTTCACCACGTTGGCGACGTTCGCCGTGGCCTCGCGAACCTCGGCCTCGGCGATGGTGAGGTCCCGCATCCAGATGGCCCGACTCTCACCTGAGAGGTGATTCACGGTGAACGTCGTGGCCTTCACATCACTCACCACAGCCGTGGTCTGCGACGACGCCGCACGACCCGCAGATGAAGTCACGCTCGTCTCGACCGATTCGGCCGCCCTCTTTCCGAATGCCCCGGCGCCGAACGCGCCGAACACCGCACCGAGACCGGCACTGATCGCCATCTGGGTGAACGAGAACTCGGTGTTGCCGTCGATCGACGCCTTGATGCCATATTCGATGAGGTAACCAGCGGCCCCGACGACGAAACCGATGGCCATGCCTGCGAGCACCGAACCGCCTCCTGTGAGGGGTGCGGCGATCACGGAGACCACGGCCACTGCGAGCATCGCGATCCAGTCACCGAGTGACTGACCAGTGGGGTCGAAGAGGTTCACGGGGTCCTGCGACACGAAGTCGTAGCCGTTGGTCGACCCTCCGATCTTCGGATCGAGCTGCAGGAAACGCCCGAGCGCCGGCATGTAGACGCGCTCGCCCATGACGATGAAGGGCGTGCGCAACGGCTGGGTCTCATGGCCGAACGATGCCTGCCACGCGAGGTCGCGTGCGCCATCGGGCTGCACGGCGGCAGCGACCGTGAGGGGCGTGCCGAACGGGTCGTAGACGCGCACCGGCCCGACGAGCGCACCCGACGAAGTCGTCGCGAACAGACGATTGGCCGAGAGGTCGTCGTAGGCCCACTGCGTGCGGTCGGGGCTCGTGAGGGATCGCTCGATGGTCACGCCACCGGGCAACGGGATCTGGGCGAGGATCGGCCGACCCGAACCATCGAGCACCAGACCACCGCTCGCGTACTGCGTCGTCGACTCGCCTGCGGCGTCGCGCAAGGTGCGCGAGATCACCGAGCCGGTGGCATCGCGCTCGAAGGTGACGGTCAGTGCGCCGTCGGTCGCCGACACGAGACCATCGGCGGCGTCGTAGGTGAACGAATCCGGCCCCACCTTGGTGGCGTTGCCGCGAGAGTCGTAGGAGACCTGGCCTGCGACCGCGGGATCGGTGCTCGTCACCAGACGATCGGCGTCGTCGTAGGTGTAGGTCAGCCTCTGGCCGTCGCGGGTCTGCGAGAGACGATTGCCGTTGGCGTCATACGTGAATGACCACGCGTGCGCGTCGGTCAGACCGGCGGAGAGCGTGGCCGATGACAGGTGGCGTGCGTCGTCGTAGGTGTAGTCGTAGCGAGAGGTCGTGCCATCCAGGGAGGACGTCGCGCTCAGGATGCGGCCACCCGATGCGATCGAACGCGTGCTGCTCACGGTGTGACCGTCGGATGTTCGCCACGTGATCGACGACGCCCGATTCGACGCGTCGTACCCGAGCGTCGCAGTCGTGCCGTTGCCGTAGGCCACCGAGCCGACAGTGCCGTCGGCGTTGTAGTTCATCGTCGCAGCGAGCGTGCCGTCGACGAGGACTCGCGCCATGCGCGCGTCGGCTCCGTACTCGGTGGTCGTGACGATCGGAGCTGCACCCGGCGCCGTGACGGTCGAGGTCGCCAACTTTCCGGTGCGCGCGTCGTAGGTGTTGCGCGTGGCGACGCCGAACCGATCGGTGGTCGCCACGACACGGCCTGCGAAGTCGAGTTCGGTGCGGGTGGTTGCAACATCGTTTCCGGTGGTGATCGTCGTCTCGGCCACCAGGGGGTTGCCATCGACGCCGTAGGTCACCGTCGTCGATTCGGGTCGACCCATGCCGAGCCGCACGGTCTTCGCCACCCGTCCCGCCCGGTCGTAGTAGGTGCAGGACGTGGCTCCGTCGCCGAAACGGCTGGCGACCACTCGACCTGCCGCATCGAACCACGTCTGACCGACGGGACCGCTCCCGCCATCGCTGCCGGGATAGGCACTGGATCGAGCCAGTCCGCCCTGGTTCGCCGAGACGGACTCGGGACACGCGGACTTCGCCGATTCGGTGTCTCCCCAGTAGGTGATCGGGATCGTCGTGCCCGAGGGCATCGCCGCCGAGGTCTGACGCCCCCACTGACCACCGGTTCCGACCTTCTGCTCGTAGGCGAGCTTCGACACGCCGCCACCCTGCGAACGCCGCTCGGCCACCTGACCCGTCGACGGTCGTTCGTAGACCGTATGGGTGACGGTGTCGACAGGATCGACACCGGGTGCGACCTGATCGTTGGAACGAGTCGTCGTGATGAGGCCGTACTGCGGGAACACCTGGGACGTCGGGATCGAGGTCGGCGACCCGCCGGTATCGGGACCGCTCCACGTGATCGACATCGCGGCATCCGACGAGGTCGAACTGACGTCGATGCGGAGATTGTGCAAACCGGCCGACATCGGTAGGGCCGCGCAGCCCGAGCCCGAACATTCGACCGAGTCGACCCAGAGCTTCGCCGTCGAGTTCGCCGATGCGAAGGCATACGTGCCCTCATTGGAAACGGAGAACACTCCGGTCATCCGTGCCGACCAACGGTCGGAACCGACCGGCGAACTCGGCCAGTTGACCGTGAGTGACGGCACCGTGACACCGGCGATGGTCGGACCGGTCTCCGTGCGAACGACACCACCCGTCCAATCGGATGAGGCCCAGTAACTCACATCGAGCCCGGTGATGTCACGACCGTCCGGTGCGCCGTCGAACGTCTGGTCGTAGCCGTAACGGGTGACCGTGGCGTCCACGGCGAGCGAACCCTCGGTCGGCCCGCGCACTTCCGTGAGCCGGCCATCGCGGTAGGTGCGCGTCGTCACATTTCCATTGCGATCGACCTGACGAAGGAGGTTGCCCGAGCCGGGCTCGTACTCATAGGTCTCGGCCAGACCGGCGGCGTCGGTCACCGAGAGCACGCGCCACGAGGTCGGGTCGTAGATCACGCTCGAGAGCACGCCACCGAACGCGGAGTCGATGACGTCGGTACTGCGAATGCCGTTGCGCTGGTAGGTGCGCGTGTCGTTCGCCGCACCGATCGACGGTGCGGGTGCCGTGATCGACGCGACTCGTCCGAGATCGTCGTACTTCACCGTCGTGAGGTAGGTCGGGTCATCGGCAGGAACGAGTCCGGCTGCCGCCGCTGCAGCCACCAGGGGCGAGCGCACGTTGACGAGACGACCGATGGAGTCATACGCGAAGTCCGTCACGTCGGCGCCGGAACCCTTCGCATCGGGATTGTCGACGAGTCGGCCTATCTGCACCGACCCATCCGGCATCGATACGTACGAGATCGACGCAGCCGAACCGTCCCAGAAGTTCACGCGGCAGACCAGGTCGGTGGGAGCGGCGACGAACCCGGGCGCCACCGAACCGCACTTGCCACCTCCGTACTCGAACGTGACGGAACGCTTGGACACGGGATCATCGATCGAGCGCAACAGACCGCCCGACCACTTCTGTCCGAGAACGGCTCGTTCGGCACCCGTGACACTCACGAGGTCGGAGACGCCCTCCGCACTCGGTGCCGAGAAGACCGAACTCGACTGCTTGTCGAGCACTGTGAACGTGCCGTCGGCGTTCGCGGTGAGCACCGCCGCCGTACCCGTGACGCGGAGCTGACCGGAGAGCGGCACCGGCTCATAGGTTCCACCAGCGGCAGGTCGGTACGTCGTCACCGAACCATCGAGGGCCTCGAGCGCGAGGGAACGATCCTCGCGGGTGAGCAGTCTCGAGTACGGGCTGCTCGATGCGACCTGCAGGTCCCAACCGAGCGGGACTCCGGCCTCCGCTGCCTTCGCGGTGTCGAACACGAGACCGAATCCGACCTGACCCGCCGACGAGTTCATCGCATGCGATGACCAACTCACCGACGCTGCTCCCGAGGCCAGGCCCGTGGTGACGCCGCCGATCGAGTCGGTCGGCTGCACCCCCGACTCGGTGAGATCGACCGCGAACGTGCCGCCGCGCACCGCCCCCGACGCGTCGGTGCCAGTCCACGTGTAGACCGAACCGTTGCGGAGCCCGGCGCCCTGCGGCACGCGCACGCTGTCGCCGTTCGCGGTGTAGGAGCGGGAGAAGCCCTCGGAGCCACTCGACAGATCGCGGATGACGAACTTCACGCCACCCGTCGCACCGGGCACGCGGAGTGTGGGAGACACCGATGTCGACCGGCCGACATCGGGAGTGATGATCGTGCCCGGGAACACCGGGGTGCGGATGTCGTCGGCCGGAACGACCGGACCGGCGGGCAACGCGGCGAGCTGTGTGGGATCACCTAGAGAGCCGGACGCGCCACGGAACGTCGTCGAGCTCCCCGAACACGCAGTGGCGAGCAGCGTGACCACCAGAGCAGGGATGGCCAACCTGATGAGACGAACATGCATGGGTGAAGCTGCCCTCCCGCGATCGAACGCGATCACAGTACCCGCACGACCCAGCCGTTCCTTCGCGGGCCGGTGTCCCGGAACCTCAGCTCGATCGCACCCGCTCGTGGGTGGGCGTGGCGAGGTGAGGGATGAACCACCACGACTGTGCAATGCCCGGCCCGCCCGCGGTGACGATCCAGACGTTGTCAGGTGACGCGAGGGTGACGCGCTGATCCCACTTCCCCACGGTGTCGGCGTTCAACCGCGGATGCATCCACTCGGCGATCGACTCCTTCGTCCAACCCTCGTCGACGAGCCGGCGGTAGTGCTCGGGTCCGATCACCAATACGACGCTGCGGCCGTCTCCGGCCCAATCGTCACGTTGCAGGCCCGTGTGGCGTGCGACCTCGACCGCGCTCGAGAGGATCTCGTGCGGTTCGGGTGAGAAGTCGGTCACCTGGAACAGCCGCATGATCGACTGGATCGTCACGACGCTGTCGTCACGCTCGTAGCCGAGCTTCACGTGCAATGGCGTCCATGCCGTCGCCTCCTCGTCCTCGGCGAAGCAGAACGAATAGCGAAGTGGCCAACTGAAACTCGCTCGATCGAGCACACCGGGCACGGTGCGACACACGTTGCGGATGACCAGCCGGAGCGCGCGTCCGATGGTGGCGTTGGCGCGGAAGCCCGGGCCGAAGCAGGCCTGGCCACCATGGATGCCCAATTCATGTCGGACGGGACCATTCACGATCACGGCGTGGGCAGCGCCGGCCAGTGTGGCCGTCGTCGAATGCGCGTTGGCCGACGGTTGGAGGAACGCGCGCACCGCGGAGAGGACGACCGGGAAGTACTCAGGCCGACAACCGGCCATGACCGCGTTGATGGCGACCTTCTCCGCCGTGACCACGACGTCACGGGTCGGCACCGACCCGAGCACTTCCTCGGGCGCAGCATCTCCGGCAGCGAGCATGGCCTCGACCCTGTCCGGAGTCGGAGGCACGACCGGCAATCCATCGGTCACACCGAGTTCGAACTGCCCCTCGAGAGCGTCGGCGAACGAATCGAATTCGTGCTCCGAGGACGAGAAGGTCATCGCGTGAGTCGCAGGCGTACGGCGTCGATCACCTGCGCCGCGAGTTCCATCGCCTCGTCCTTCGTCCACATCGCCGTCGGATTGTGCGGATAGTCGATGACGATGACGGGGTAGTCGTCGGCACCCACGAGACGCGCCATCGCGCGCACCGCAGGTTCGAGCGCCGAGTGGACGATGCACACCGCCGGGATTCCCGCGGCCTCGAGATCGAGTGCATCGCGCATGCTGCGCGTGCTGCACGAACCACAACCGCCAAAGCCGGTGACTGCGACCGTTGCGGCGCCGAGGAGTTCACTCCACTGCTCGGGCGACGGAGGAACAGCCACACTGTGCTTCACGACCTTGACCACATCGGCGAGGCCATCGGCATCGCGCAACGCGTCGGAGATCGCGTCGAACATGATCTCGCTGTCGCCCAATCCGTTGGCCACGACTCCGAGCACCTGACCGCGCAGCGTCTCCGGCCGCGGAGCGAGCGGGAACTCGGCTCCCTCGCCGAATCCGGTCGTCGGATCGAGTGTCACGACGGTCATGGCGACCCCCTTCCATCGGCACCCCCCGGTGACGACACCCGAGACGCTACCGCCCGCTCCCCCTGCGGCGCCGGGAGCCCTCGGCACGCCCAGAGGGCGCGTGCAATGATCTGCCCACCAGAGCCGATCCAGGGGGAACCATGGCTGTCAGCGACATCGACTACGACGCGCTCCGCGCCCGCTACGAGGCCGAACGGGCCAAGCGCATCCGCCCCGACGGTGTGGGGCAGTACCAGGAACTCAAGGGAATGCATGAGGCGTTCGATCGCGACCCGTTCGCCGATCCGAACTTCTCCCGTGAGCCCATCACGGGCGAGACCGAGGTCGTCATCGTGGGTGGTGGCTTCGGCGGCATGCTGGCGGCGGTCAACCTGACCGAGCTCGGCATCACCGACTTCCGCATCGTCGAGAAGGCGGGCGACTTCGGCGGCACTTGGTACTGGAACCGCTACCCCGGCTGCATGTGCGATGTGGAGTCGTACACCTATCTCCCCCTGCTCGAGGAGACCGGCTACATGCCGACGATGCGCTACGCGAGCGCTCCCGAGATCTTCGCCTACTGCCAGTCGATCGGTCGACAGTGGAACCTCTACGAGCGTGCGCTGTTCCAGACCGAGATCATCGACGCCGCGTGGGACGACGAGAGCGGTCGTTGGAAGTTGAGGACGACGCGTGGTGACGACCTCTCGGCGAAGTACCTCGTGGTCGCCGGCGGCATCCTGCACAAGGCGAAGCTGCCCGGCATCCCCGGCATCGAGAAGTTCAAGGGACACACGTTCCACACCAGCCGCTGGGACTACGACTACACCGGTGGCGCTCCC
>CAYVUO010000003.1:0-7176 GCA_964454715.1 uncultured Bifidobacterium sp.
TTGCCACCGGCATTGGAGTTCGGATTCGCGTTCCCACCACTGTTGCCACCAGCGTTCGAGCCGGCGTTCGCACCACTGTTGCCACCGGCATTGGAGTTCGGATTCGCGTTCGCACCACTGTTGCCACCGGCGTTCGAGCCCGCGTTCGCAGAACCGTTCGTACCGTTCATCTCGGTCGTGACCGAACCCGGGACCGTCGAGGACGACCGGGCAGGATTCGTCGCCTGGGCCCCCGGCGAGTTCCCGTCAGATGAAGGCGCACCCGAACCTCCGGTCGAGCCCGATCCCGAGTCGGGTCTGGGAAGGTCGACGCCCACCTTCTCGACGACATTGGCGACGAACTCCTGCACCGGGTCGGGCAGGGACCCAGTGGCGGCAAGGCCTGCCATGGCTCCCGCCGCGCCCATTCCGAACCACCCGAGGAGCCCGATCGACCCTGCGAGAGCGAGCGCCCTCCGACCCCACCGCACCGGCACTGGCACGGCACCTGCTGCTGCGACCGACGCAACTGCGAGTTGCGGCAATCGCTCGAGGAGCGTCGAGGAGGGCGAGACGAACCCGACATCGGTCGCCGCCAGGAGTCGCGAGCGCATCGCACGGCGTGAGATCACGAGGCGACTCCGATCTCTTCGGTCACGTCATCGGAGAGCAGTTCCCTGAGGGTCTTCGATGTCCGATGGAGGGCAACCCGAGTGGCGACCTCGGACTTGTCGATGGCCTTGGCGATCTCCTTCGTGGAGAGACCCACCACATAACGGAGATGGAGCAGTGAGCGCTGCTCGTCGCTCAGGCTGGCAAGTGCGACCTCCAGCTCCGGATCGCCATTGGCGAGTTCATCGACTGCGACCGATGCGTCGGTGTCGTGCACCTCGGTGAGTTCCACCTCGGTGCGTCTGGAGCGACGCCGATGGTCGTCGACGATCCGTGCATGAGCGATCGAGAAGACCCAGGATCTGAATTGGCCGTGTGAACCTTCGAAGGCTCCGATGCCGCGGGCAACGGCTTCGAGGACGGTGCCGGTGAGATCCTCCGGATCGGTCGCCCCCATTCGCCGGGCGTACCCCGCGATCTGTCCGGCGAACTCACCGAAGAACCACGCCCAAGCATCAGGGTCGCCAGCCTTGAGGCGAGAGATCGACGGGCGCTTCATGGGGCCGCCACGAGCACGGGAGTCGAGCGCCTCCGCGTCCGCGGGAACGACTGTCGAGCCGCTCTCCCGCAGTGCTGCTCGATGGGTCCACCACTCAATCCACTGTCCAGTCGTCGAGCGCGCCACGACCCGCTGTGGGGTGAAGCGCGCATGGAGATCTGGGAACAGCAGACCAGTCATCTGGTAAAGGACCTGTGAATCGACGGTTAGATGTTGGACAAGTTCGGACCCATCGACGCAAGGACCGATCTCCAGATCATGGCAGGACATCGATCAACCTGATGATTGCCGGGCCCACCACCACGATCATCAGCACCGGGAGGATGCAGAAGACGGTGGGGAAGATCATCTTCATCGGCACCTTCGCCGCCTTCTCCTCCACCGCCTGACGACGTTGACGGCGGGCCGTGGTGGCCTGCTGACGCAGCACGCTGGCCAAGGGAGTGCCCAACTTCTGGTTCTGGACCAATGCCGCCACGAACATGCGAACGATCGGGGTGGGGGTTCGGTCGGCGATCTCGGTGAGGGCGAGGGCGCGGGGCTGGCCCAGTTGGATGGAGTCGAGGAAGTGACGCAGCTCGTCGGCCAGGGGCGTCTGTCGTCGTTGGGCGTAGCGCATCATCACGACATCGAGCGTGAGACCGGCCTCGACACCCATGACCATCTCGCCGAGCGCGTCCACCAGTTCGACATCGACTTCGGCCCGACGCTTC
Source organism: uncultured Bifidobacterium sp. (assembly GCA_964454715.1). Taxonomy (GTDB): domain Bacteria; phylum Actinomycetota; class Acidimicrobiia; order Acidimicrobiales; family Acidimicrobilacustridaceae; genus Acidimicrobilacustris. The sequence goes on from CAYVUO010000003.1 coordinate 1,864, forward strand.
GTCTCGCGAGTGCGCACCACGATGAGTGGTGCCTTCCAACCGAGTAGGACCATCGGCACTGCAGCGATCAGCGTCGTGGTGGAGGGCGAACTCACGAACAGCACCGCGGCGAGCGCGCCCAGCACCACGATCATGATCGTCTGCGTGCGCGCCAACTGCGCGAGTTCCCGATCGGAGCCATTCACGAGGCCGGCGGCCTCGACCAACGCTTCTCGTCGCTTGGCCGTCACGCGTCGGACCTTCGGTTCGGCGTCGGCGAGCGCCGGTGTCGAGATGCGAGCGACGACCGTCCACGCCATCAGCGCAGCAGCCGATCCGATGAGCACGGCAGCGATGAGCGCACTCATGCGACGATGTCCGGATCTGCGAGCTTGCGGAGCCAGAACCAACCGGCGAATGCGAGCAATAGGCCGACCATCGACAGCATGCGACCACCGGCGGTGTCGATGAGCGGCTTGGCATAACCAGGACTCATCGCGGACACCACGACCAAGGTGATGGGAGGAAGGGCGAGCAGCACCTTCGAACTGAGTCGGCCGTCAGCGGTGACACTGTCGATGTCGCGACGGAGTCGGTCCTCCTCCTCGAGCGACTCGACGACTCCGCCCAGGATCTCGACGAGATTGCCGCCGAACTCGACGTTCAGACCGATGGCCGACGACACCACCTCGAGGTGTCGGTTCTGCTCCCTCTCGGCGATCTCGGCGAAGGCTCGATCGACTCGGGTGCCGAGGCGCGACTCGGCGACGACCGTCTCGAAGATCGTGGCGACCGGCTCACCGGAGGACTTCGCCACCTCGGCGAGGGCCGAGGTGAGGTCGCGCCCGACCCGGAGGTTGTCGACGAGCAGTTGCAACGCCGGGGCCAGCTCGGCCATGAGCGCCGCCTCGCGCTTTCGGGCCGATCGCTTGGTCAGCCAGGAGTCGACGCCGATGGGCACGGCCCCGAGGAAGAGTCCGATGAAGCCGAAGACGGCGAACGCAGCCAGCCCGAGCATGAGCGAGGCCGCGATCAGGAGCATCTTGCGTCGATCGGCCGCTCCCCTGCTCTCGCTGACGATTTCGGGTTCGCGGAGGCCGACCTGTTCGAGCATGCGATTTCGGCCGCGTCGCTCACCTGCGAACTGGCGCGACAACAGCACGACCATCGCAGCCGCGCCACCGAACAGCGCTGCACCGACGACGGTCTGGATCATCGACGCACCTGCCAGACATCGGCCAGTGCGCTGCACACGATGCCGGTCGCGACGAGCGGCGTCTGCGCATTGCTGCGCTGATCGGCATGGTCTCCCCAGATGTTGGTTCGACGGGTGAACAGTTCGGCGGTCGAGATGACGTCACTCTCCATGCCCACGACCTCGGTGATCGACGACACGTAGCGCGCGCCGCTGCTGTCGCGTGCCACCTGCACGATGAGATCGAGCGCCGATCCGATCTGCTCTCGGATCGCACGCAATGGCAGATCGACGCCACCGAGCAGCACCATCGTCTCGAGACGGCTGAGCGCGTCGCGGGGTGAATTGGCATGGAGGGTCGAGAGCGAACCCTCGTGACCGGTGTTCATCGCCTGGAGCATGTCGAGCGCCTCTGCACCACGGACCTCGCCGACGACGATGCGGTCGGGACGCATTCGCAGCGCATTGCGCACGAGATCGCGGATCGTGACCTGACCCGCTCCCTCGATGTTGGCGGGACGTGTCTCGAGGCGGATGAGGTTCGGGAGGTCGAGCGTGAGCTCGACGGCATCCTCCACCGTGATGACGCGGTGTGACCGATCGATGAACGACGACAGCACGTTGAGCATCGTGGTCTTGCCGGTGCCGGTGCCGCCGCTGACGAGGATGTTGAGGCGCTGTTCGACCGCGATCTGGATGAGTTCGGCCGCCTCGGGGCTCAACGATCCGACCTCGACGAGGCGATCGACGGTGAGGTGGTTCGCGGTGAACTTACGGATGGTGACCGATGCACCGTCGACGGCGAGCGGGGGCAGAACCGCATTGAGACGTGAGCCGTCGGGCAGGCGGGCATCGACCATCGGGCTCGTCTGATCGACGCGACGGCCGGTGGATCGCACCATGCGATTGATGACGGCGAGCAACTGCTCGTCCGAGTCGAACGCGCGCGGCAGACGGGAGACGACACCATGGGATTCGACGAAGATCGTCGATGCACCATTCACCATGATCTCGGAGATCGCAGGATCGTCGAGGAGGTCCTGCAGCAGGCCGAACCCGAGGATCTCGTTGAGTACGGTGCGACGCACCTCGTCGCGCCGATCGACCGAAACGGCGAACTCGGGATCGGTCATCACCGCGGCGAGTTCCGATTCGACCTTCACTCGCAGCTGACCCTCCGACAGCGAACTGGTGCCCGAGGTCTCGGCGAGACGCCGACGTACCTCGGCCAGCACCGGACGACTGGCGGACATGTCGACGCTGCGCGTCACCGAACGCGGCACGCCCTCGACGATGGGCGACGACTCCGGCGCGGTCGTTAGGGGGATGCGGGTGGCGAGACTCACGAATCACTCCGGGCGAGGAAGCGACGACGCCCCGTGCGGAGCGCGTCGAGACCCAGGATCTGATCGGCGAACCGGGTGAACACCGAACCGATCGCCGACCCGGGGTCCGACTCGACGACCGGGCAACCCTGGTTCATCCCGGCGCCGAGGCTGGCGTGCTCGGGGATCTCGATCGCAGCCTTCATGCCGATCACCTGCTCGACGTCACGAACCGACAGACCGCACTTCGACGTCGAACGATTGACGGCGAGATGGGCACAGCTCGGGTCGAGCCCGAGGCGGGTCATCGTGTCGAGCAGCTTCCGCACCGACTGCACCGAGGGAACGTCGGTGGCGCACACGATCACGATCTCGGTGGCGCGATCGAGCGCACCGAGCGAGAACTCGCTCATGCCACCCGCGGTGTCGAGCAGGATCGGACGATCGAGTGTGATGAGCTCGTCGACGACGCCGAACACCTCCTCAGGAGTGAGATGGTCGGCGGCGACGGGATCGGCCGGCGCGCACAGCGCCTCGACCCCGGTCGGATGCGAGGTGAGGAGATGCTCGAGCCCCTCATCGGGATGCTCGACCATGGATCGCACCGCATCGTCGAGTCGGTGGAGCGGATGGAGTCGGAACGCGTACTCGATGTCTCCGAAGTGCACATCGAGGTCGACCACGACCGTCGGCGTACGTCGTCCGAGCGCGGCGGCGAGGTTCGCCGACACGGTGGTCTTGCCATTGCCACCCTTGGGCGACACGACGGCGATGACGGGTGCTGTGCTCATGCGCTCACCAACCAGATCCCGGCGCCGGCGACTGCACCGACGACCCTCGACACCTGCTGCGGACTCACACCGAGTGTGACGATGACCTCCTGCTGCGGGGTCAACGAACCCGGGTCGGGTGCGTCGAGCACCACCACGTCGGTGGCGATCAACTCGGCGTCCTTGGCGCCCACGGCGTAGACGTTCACCCGCTTGCCCGTCGTCGCGACGGGCCCGGCGAACTGCGCCGGATCGAGCTTGGCCGACACCGCGATGCGATCCGTTCCGAGCCCCTTCTTCTGCTCCTCGACGATCGACGTCGCGAGCACCTGCTGACCCGACACCATGCGGGCGGCCACGACACCCGAGGGGATGTCTGCCAGCGAGGAGAGCGCACCGGAGGCGCGGGCCGATTCGGGCAGCATGCGCACCTCGACCATCCCCGAGAGCGCGCTCGTGGGTGTGCCGGCATCGATCGTCGTGATCGCCGTGAGTGTCGGCTTGGTCACCTCACCCTGTGCATCGCCCGAGGCCTTCTGCCCACCGGCCAGCACGAGTACGCCGAGTCCGGCGAGCACGAACGCCAAGAGCACGGGGCCCAACTTCCGCAACGGTCCACCCCTCATGAGCAGACCCCCTTTCCATCGAACGAACATGGCCGCCAGGTGACGACTCCGTACTCCGCCGACCCCGGCGCCATCTGTGCTCCCGCAAGGGCGACTCGTGCGAAGCGCACCGAGAGGTGACGCTGTGACGCCGAGCCGTTGAGCACGTCGGCCGTGACGGTCACGCCCACGAAGCCCTCGATCTCGAAGATCGAGTTCGACCCGGATCCCGAGATGTAGCGGAAGACCGGTACGACGATCGGGTCGTTCAGGATGGAGTCCAGGGTGAGTGACGGCGAGGGGATGCCGGGCTGTCCGCTATGACGCGTGCCCACCGCCACGGACCCCGAGTACCCCTGGTCGATCCACCTCTGGATCTCACTCGTCGGGTTGGAACCACCGTCGAAATCCATCACGGCCCAGTTGCCCGGCACCGGGCCACACACGGCCGAGGTCACCTCGGAGAAGTAGATGTCGTAGATCTGCGTCGACGACATCCCCCCGGCCTTCCACTCGGCGAGCTTGGTGTTGGCCTCGCAGATGCCGAAGGGGCGGAGCCCGGTGGCGGACGAGGCGGCCCCCACCTTCACCGAGGCCGTGGACGAGACCGTGCTGGATGAGCGTCCGATCACCTTGGCGAAGGTCGCAGGCACGACGTTGCTCGCATCGACCGTCACGATCCCATTCGTGCGCGATCCGGCGGTGCTGCACGTGCCGATCGCCGATGCACCCGAATTGGACTGCACCAAGGCCATGGCCGAGGGCGCACACGACGTACCCGAACTGGCCCACACCTCGCCGGCGGCCAGGGCTGCTGCCTCGGCCGAGGTCTGGATGCGCTGACGCTCGACGAACACGCGTCCTCCATCGACTCCCACTGCGGTCACCGCGGTGACGGGCACGAGCGCGAGCGCGACCAGCGTCGAGACCGCTCCGCGGTCCCGGCGATGAGCGCGCGTGCGGCGCTTGAGGAGACGAATCAGGACTGACATGCGAACACCGAGGTCGAGTCGAGGGCGACGGTGCGGTTGCCCAGGAGCGGTATCGAGACCGTCTGGGTGACGTGCACATTCACCGTGCTTCCGGTGGTGAGGCAGTCGCGGGTCTCGGTGCACGAGATCGACGACGCCGAGAAGTTCGAGAGCTGCGTGCGGGCCGAGGAACATCCCTGGCCGGACGCGACGGCACCGGCCCGGGCCCCTTCGCGGGCCGCGGCCTGGACCTGCATGCGTCCTATGAAGACGAGGCCAGTGACCACGATGCCGAACAACATGGCGACGAGGACCGGCAGCACGAGAGCGAACTCCACGGCTGCCAGTCCCTCATCACCACGTCTGCGCAACGCGGCGCGGATGCGCCGCATGTTCAGGGAAGGATCGAGTCGAACAGCGAGCCGATGCGGCCACCGAGGGCGGCGGCGGCGAGCGCCACGACGCCGA
>CAYVUO010000003.1:7186-22145 GCA_964454715.1 uncultured Bifidobacterium sp.
GGAACGGTCGATCAGGTTCTTGAGGTGGATGTACAGACGGGTCATTGCTTGCTGCCTCTCAGGCGTTGGAGCGCCCCCAGCGGAAGCTCCACTGCCGAAGTGATCGTTCCGGCCCCCGATCCCGTTACACGTCTGCCAGAAATTTCTCGGGAACCGCGAAAGTCCTGCTCAGGGGCCCGGATCCCCGGAGCGAGGGGGCCCGGATCGGTACGCTCGGGGCACCTCGACCAGCGGGAGCACCATGTCGTCGACCACCGAGCTGCTCGACCGGATCCAGTTCGCCCTCACGGCCAGCTTCCACTTCCTGTTCCCGCCGCTCTCGTTGGGAGTCGGGCTGATCCTGGTGATCTTCGGTGTGCAGTCGGTGCGCACCAACGACCCCAAGTGGCGTCAGTTGTCGACCTTCTGGGTGAAGATCTACGGACTCATCTTCTCGATGGGCATCGCCACCGGCATCGTGCAGGAATTCGAGTTCGGCATGAACTGGTCGGTGTACTCACGGTTCGTCGGCAACATCTTCGGCAGCCTCCTCGCCGCCGAGGGCATCTTCGCCTTCATGCTCGAGGGCGGGTTCCTCGGTCTCATGCTCTTCGGTGGCGCGCGTCTTGGCAATCGACTGTGGTTGTTCGCGACGTCGATGGTCGTGGCTGGCGCAACGTTCAGCGCGACGTGGATCGTCATGGCCAATTCGTGGATGCAGACTCCTCAGGGGTACGAGATCAAGGACGTCGGTCAGGGCCCTCAGGCGTTCATGACGAGCTTCACCGAGGTCGTGTTCACGAAGTCCTTCATCCCCCGTCTCCTCCACACACTCGCCGCGTCATGGATGATGGGAGCGGCACTCGTCGTGAGCGTCGGCGCCTTCTACCTGCTGAAGGGCCGCCACACCGACTTGGCCAAGACGATGATGCGCGTGGCGCTCCCCGTGTTCACGATCTTCGCGTTGTTGCAGATGACACTGATCGGCCCATCGCAGGCCACTGAGGTGACCAAGCAACAACCGACGAAGCTCGCCGCGCTCGAGGGCCTCTACGCCACCACTTCGTGCGCACCGATGTACCTGTTCGGCTGGACGAACGCTGACACCGAGAGCACGACCGGACTCGAGATCCCCTGCCTGCTGAGCTTCCTCGCCGACAAGGACTTCGACGCAACCGTCACCGGGCTCGAATCGGTGCCGCGCTCCGACTGGCCGGCGGTGAACCTGGTGTTCCAGACGTACCACCTCATGATCGACCTGGGCATGCTGTTCGCCGCCATTGCGGTGGCCGCATGCGCACTTTGGATCTGGCGACGGCGCCTGTGGACCACCCGCTGGATGCTGCGGATCCTCGTCATCACCGTCGTGCTGGTCGAGATCGCCACGATGGTCGGCTGGTGGACCGCCGAGATGGGACGTCAACCATGGATCGTCTGGGGACTGCTCCGCACCTCCGACGCCATGTCCCCCAACGTCGGCACGGGACAGGTGATCTTCTCGATCGTCGTGTTCATCATCCTCTACGCGATCGTCCTCACGGTGTTCCTCCGCCTGCTCGATGCCAAGATCAAGCAGGGGCCTCCTCCCCCTGACGAGGACGATGCCACTGCGTCACTGCCCGATTCGTTCGGCGAGATCTTCGGCCGCCGCTCACGAGTGTCCGAGGAGGTCTGACGATGTGGCTCCGCACCGTCTGGTTCGTCCTGTACGTCGTCATCATCGGCGGGTACGTCATCCTCGACGGCTTCGATCTCGGCGTCGGCATGCTCTCGCCGCTCGTCGCCCGCTCCGACCGTGACAAGCGCGTGCTCCTCAACGCCATCGGTCCGGTGTGGGATGGCAACGAGGTGTGGCTCGTCCTGGGTGGCGGGGCGCTGTTCGCGGCATTCCCACTCGTCTATGCATCGTTGTTCAGCGGCTTCTATGTGGCGATGGTGCTGGTGCTGCTCGTGCTGATCCTTCGCACCGTCGCCATCGAGTTCCGGTCGAAGCGCTCGAGCGAGCGCTGGCGATCGTTGTGGGACACGATCTTCACCGTCTCGTCGTTCGGCATCACGATCCTCCTCGGTGTCGCTCTCGGCAACGTCGTGCGCGGGGTGGATCTGGGACCGGGCGGCGTGATGAACGTCAGTCTCGTCGAACTGCTGAACCCCTTCTCGATCATGGTGGCGGTCGTCGCCGTGGCGATGTTGTGCCTGCACGGCGGGATCTTCCTGACCCTCAAGACCGAGGGCGATCTGCTCGATCGGATCGAGCGACTCGTGCCCAGGCTCATGATCGCCTTCTTCGTCCTGATGACCGCGCTCGTGGTCTGGACGATCGCGCGCGATGACCGGTTCTCCCAGAACTACGAGAACCGTCCGTGGACGATCGTGTTCCCGGTCATCGCACTCGCCGCCGCCCTCGCCGCCTGGCGTCTCATCATCGGCAAGAAGTACCTCGCAGCGTTCGCAGCGTCGGCGTCGATGATCGCCCTCCTGCTCGCCGCCGTGGCCGCGGGGCTCTACCCCGTGCTCCTTCCGTCGTCGCTCGATCCCGCCTACAGCCTCACGATCGACAACGCATCGTCGGCGAACGAGACACTGATGGTGATGTTCGTGGTCGCACTCATCGGCATGCCGTTCGTGCTGCTCTACACGGCCGGCGTGTACTACTTCTTCCGGGGCCGAGTGCAGCTCGACGACGGCAGCTATTGATCATGACGGGCACGATCGCCCGCAGGGAGGCTGGGCGGGAGCCGTCGACGATCGGCGCGACGCTCGCCCTCGCGTCCTCGATCACGACCGTCGCCATCACCATCGAACTGGCGCGGATCATCGCATGGTCGTTCGATGACGCAACCGTCGGCACCCTCGATCTCGTTGCCCTCGTCGGACTCATCGCGACGCGGGCGATCCTGCTCGTCGCCGCTCGACCGACCATCGCCAGAGGAGCATCCCGGCACACCCGCCGCCTTCGACGAGCAGCCCTGGCCACCGCCATCGAGCGCCGCAGCGGAACAGCGGCTGCGCCATTGATCGGACCGGGCATCGATTCGCTCGACGAACACTTCGTCGACTTCGTCCCGACCCGCGTCGCCGCGACGGTGATGCCTGTGATCGTGCTCGTGGTGGTCGCCGTCATCGACCCCTTGACCGCCCTGATCCTCCTCTTCACCGGCCCGATGCTCGTCGCACTACTCGCGCTCATAGGCCTGCGCACCCGAGATCTCGCAGCCCGGCGCGTCACCGAGCTCGGTTGGCTCCGATCCTCGTTCCTCGACCTCGTTCGAGGCCTCCCCACCCTCCAGGTGCACGGCCGTGCCGACGAGATGGCCGACACGGTGCGCGAGACGAGCGATCGATTCGCCTCCACCACGCTCGACGTGTTGCGCACTGCGTTCCAGACCTCGTTGGTGATCGAGTGGGCCGCCACCGCCGCCACCGCCCTCGTAGCGGTGCAGATCGCGTTCCGCTTGGCCGGCGGACACGTCGGATTCACTGGTGCCCTCACTGCGCTGATGCTCACTCCCGAGTTCTTCGTGCCCTGGCGCGAACTCGCAGCTCGCTACCACGTCGGCCAACACGGCACCGCCGTGCTCGAGCAACTCGCCGAGCTCGATCTCGAGGCCCCACCTTCACCGCGACCACGGATCCAGCTGAACTGCGATGCGTCGCCGCGCATCGAGTTCTCCTCGGTGTCGTTCTCCTACGGCGAGAGAACGGTGCTCGACTCGATCTCCCTCGTGATCGAACCCGGCGAGATCGTCGCCATCACCGGCGCCAGCGGGGTCGGGAAGTCGACGCTCGCTGCACTCCTCCTCGGCCTCGAGCGCCCGGACAGCGGATCCATCACCATCGACGGCCAACGCCTCCAAGATCCGGTCATGGCGATCACGCCATGCGCGTGGGTTCCGCAACACGCCTCGTGCTTCTCGGGAACCGTCCGGTCCAACGTCGTCATCGGCCGCCCGGATGCAAACGACGAGGCTGTGTGGGCCGCTCTCGGAGTCGTCGACCTCGAACGCACGATCACTGCGCTCCCCTCGGGTCTCGACACTGAGCTCGGCGAGGGCGGGCGCCGCCTGAGTGCGGGTCAGCGTCAGCGATTGGCGATCGCCCGCGCCATCGTGGCCGAACGCAGCATCGAGGTGCTCGACGAGTTCACCGCGCTCCTCGACATCGAGACCGAACGACGCGTGCTCGAGCGAGTGCTCCGTCGACCCGGCCACCGCACGACCCTGCTCATCGCCCACCGAGCGGCATCGATCACGATGGCCGATCGGGTGTTCGAAGTGGTGGACGGCCGTCTGGATCGAGTGCGATGAGCAGCAGTCGCAAGGTCCTCGCCCGCTCCGGTAGTTCAACGAGATGGCTGGCCGCCATCGTCGTGATCGCACTGATCACCACCGGCGCCGGCATCTCGCTCTCGGCGTTCGCGTCGTGGCTGCTCGCCCACACGGCACTCGTGCTCACCACGTCGACAGCGTCGATGGTCATCCTGGCGGTCCGCACCTCGGCGGTCGTTCGCGTGGTCGGACGCTGGTGCGAGCGGTGGTACGGCCATCGCGCGACCTTCGCCGTACTCACACGCATCCGAGTGCGGATCTTCCGTGATCTCATCCCGGCGAGTCCGACCGCGCTCGCCGATCGCGGTGCGGGCGATGTCGTGGCGCGCATCGTCGACGACGTCGACACCATGCAGGATCATCTGCTGCGTGTGGCAGTTCCCCTCCTCGTCGGTGCGATCACCATCGTGGGCACTGCGCTCGTGCTCGCCCTACTCGTGTCCATCCCCTGTGCCCTCGCCGCTCTGCTGGGATTGGCAGCGAACGCGATCGCGGTTCCACTGGTCTCGCTCCGCGCTGCGAGCCGTTCGTCGGCGAACCTGATCACACTGCGTGCGCGACGCGACACCCTCATCGTCGAAGCCCTCGCCGCAACCGACGAACTGGCGGTCTGGGGCGCACTCGATGCCTTCGAGGAACGCATCGCCCGGCTCGATGAGGAGGAGACCAGCGAGCGTCGGCGGCTCGCATGGATCGAGTCGACCGCGACCGCCGTGCGGTCCGTGGTCACCGTCACGACCGCACTGGCGGCGATGGCGCTCGCCCACTTCGCCACCACGAGCGCTGGCATCGACTCTCCATTCATCGTCGTCGCACCACTCGTCGTGCTCGCAGCCATGGAGGTGGCGGGGCCGATGGGCGCCGCAGTGGTGAATCGAGCCCGATCCGAAGCGGCGGCGAAACGGTTGTTGGCCATCACCTCGCTCCCCCATCGAGCCGTGGGTCCGCACGAGGGCACGACCGACACCGGAGCACCCGCCATCGACCTCCGATCGGTCTCGTTCACCCACCCCGACGGGCCGACGGTGCTCGTTCGACAGGATCTCGCCGTCGAGCGTGGTGAGACGGTGATGCTCACCGGGGCATCGGGCGCCGGGAAGTCGACGATCGCTGATCTGGTGCTGCGATCACTCGCCCCCGACGAGGGTTCCATCCGCGTGCTCGGATGCGATGTCGAAGGCCTCACCGACTCAGCTGCGGCAACCCGGGTGACGGCCCTGCTGCAACCCGACCACCTCTTCGACACGACGGTGCGAGACAACCTCAGGGTCGGTGCGGATGCCTCCGACGACGCGATGCGGGCTGTACTCGCCGACCTCGACCTCGACCTCACTGCCGAGCATGGTGATGCTCTCGATCGCCGCGTCGGCATCGATGGGGATGCGATCAGCGGCGGTGAACGTCAGCGCCTCCTCATCGCGCGCGCATTGCTCTCCGATTCTCCGGTGGTGATCCTCGACGAACCGACCGAACATCTCGACCCGGCACGTCGCGGGGCATTGTTCGCGGCGCTGCTTCGACGTCGCCAGGGACGAACGATGCTGATCCTCTCGCATGATCCGGCCGTCGAGGCGATCGCCGATCGCGTGCTGCGCATCGACAACGGGATGATCACTGATGATCGGCGATGAGATCCAGTGGCGGCGTGGAGGCCGTGAGGTAGGTCCGTGCCTCGGCTCCGGGCTCGTTGCTCAGCCGCCATGCGAAGAAGTACGACGAGACCCTTGCCACCGCCGGTTCCGTCGCAGCATCGACGACGGCACCCAGGTGTGACGATTCCTGCACACCGACCAGCATCGCCGGGAACGGGTCGGAGCCGACGAGTTCCTCACTGCTGTAGAAGGGATTGATCTCGTCCCACTCTCCGTGGATGGCGAGGAGCGGTGCGGAGGACTTCGTGAACCACGTGCCACCGAACGCATTGATCGCTCCCGCCATCGAGACGACGGCACCGATGCGCGGATCGACGAACCGAGGCGAGTAGCCGGTGAGCAGTGCGGTGACCGCACCATCGGAATGACCGATCACGCCGACGGGTCCGGGCAGCACGGCACGGTCGAGTGGATACCCGACCGGCAGTTCCGTGAGCGCAGTGATGACGTAGGAGATGTCACCGGCCTGATTGGGGATGTCGGATTCGTCGGCGTAACCATCCCAGAAGGTGCTCGACAGAGGGAACTCGACCGCGGCGACGACATACCCGGATGCAGCGAGATCGTGCAGCAGGTCCGAGTAGGCCGCGCTGTCGATGTTGTAGCCGTGCGCGAACACCACGAGCGGTGCGGGACCGAGGGGTTCGACACCCGCGTACTCATCGGCACTGGCGAGCTGGTTCGCCGGATAGCGAACCGTCACGTGGAGTTCGCGGTGATCGAGGTAGGGCCGACTCCCGCGTGGTTCGGTCGGTCGGGTGGGAACGACGAGATCGAGCGTCACGACACCGACACCCACGGGTTGATCGGGCGAGGCCACGACCGGCGACCGCAGCGGCACGGTGGTCGACACGCTCGGGGGCACGGGATACGTGATGGGTGTCGCCGACGACGGAGCAGCTGCAAGTGGGGCCGAGCGATTGGACAGCACGATGCCGATCGCACCCACCGTGGCCACTACGGCGAGGGCGACCACGATCAGGAGACCGGCGCGCGTCGGCGTCGACCCCGACGGATTCGTCCCGAAGTCCACTCCGAAACCCTTTCACATGCAGGTAAGGGTTCGGTCAGGTCATTCGCTCTCACCGGATCCTCACCCCCATGGGAGAGGATGGAGGGGTGATGACGGGGGAGACGACCATGACCAGCACTCGTGATCGGCTCGCCCGATGGGCACCGGCGCTGGTGGCGCTCGTCTTCTTCGTGGTGTTCTCGGCACTCGTGCTCAGCCATCGCGAGCGCATGATCGAACCCGATCCCTACGCCTACCGGGCCTCGATCGCCGCACTCGAACAGGGAGACCTCACCCTCGACCAGCAGCAGTACGACGACCTCTCGCTGCAACTGCAGCAGACGTCGTTGGGCGGCGGCATCGCTCAGTGGCGCATGAACTCCGATGGCGTGTGGGTGAGCGAGAAGAACCCCGGCTACCCGTTCCTCACCGTCGCGTTCGATGAGGTCGGCGCGATGCGCCTCGCTCCCCTCTTCTACGGCGCGCTCGCGTGTCTCGCACTCTGGTTCGCCGCTCGACGGTGGCTCGGTCGATGGGGCGGAACGTTCGCCGTCGGCGCCTATTGCTCCACCACCGTCGGCATGGTGATGGCATGGCGTTCATTCATGCCCACGTTCACCGACGCGTCACTCGTGGCGACGGGCTTGGGCCTGCTCATCTGGACCATGCTCGCCATCGATCGTCGATGGGCCCACCGTGTCGCTATCGGCTCGCTGGCATTCCTCTCGCTCTCACTCGCCGTGTTCGTGCGCTACACGAACGTCACGGTGCTCGCGGTCGCCGCCGCCTTCGCACTCGTGGTGTGTCTGCAACGCCGGTGGTCGTTGGGATGGCGCGCACTCCCTTGGCTCGCACTCGGGTCACTCCTCCCACTGATCGCCTCGCTCGCGTACAACGCCGCCGTGTTCTCCGGGCCCTTCTCCACCGGATATCGATCCTCCGACGTGAAGTTCACGTTCAGCGCACTCTCGGGCAACTGGAGGGTCATGCCCAAGAACCTCTGGGAGGCCATGCCGATCTTCGTGCTCGGACTCGCTGCGGTGCTCGCGATGATCGTGATGCAGATCGTGCTCGCCATTCGCGCTCGTCGAGTCGATGCGAGTGCCGAGGGTCCGGAGACCACATCGTCGGACCCGACCGACTCAGCCGCGCCGATCGAACCTCGCATCGCCGACCGGTGGATCGGTGCGCTCCTCGTACTGTCGTGGGCCGCGGTGTGGGGCACGTACGCGCTCTACGAATGGACGGCTCGCATGGGCGGAGCCGGTGGTGGCGATGGCGGCATGCCCGGCATGCCGGGCGGGATGGGCGGACCCGGTGGCTTCGCCGGCGGCATGTCACAACCCACCTACAGCATCGTCCGGTTCTACCTCCCCGCCCTCGGCGCCATCGCACTGCTCGTGGCGTGGCTGCTCACCCGCCTCCCCGCGGCGATCGGCATCGCCACCTTGGCCGTGCTGTTCGTGATCGCGGCCCAGGGGTTCGTCGACGTCACCAACTCCAGCTGGGCACGCATGTCGTTCAGCGGCGGAATGGGTGGTGGCCAGATCCAGGGCGGAGGCCAGTACGGGCCGGGTGGTCAGATGCCCGGGAGCCAGGGTCCGGGCGGCCAATCGCCCGGAGCACAGGCGCCTGCCACCAACGGCGGATGACGCAGGGGCAGGATCGGGGGATCCGCCGCCACCTCCGCACCGCCGCCGTCGCACTCGCGCTGATCAGCGCAGCCGCGGCCTGCTCCGCCAAAACGGGCCCCAGCACCGGATCGGGTTCGTTCGCCGCGGTGCGGGGCGAGCTGTCCACACGAGTCGCGAGTGAGCATCTCGACGGCGCGGCACTGCTCGTCGTCGACGATGGCACCGAGGTCGAGCGAGTCACATTCGGCACCTACAGCGATCACACGGTCGTGCCCATCGCGTCTGCGAGCAAGTGGCTCACTGCGGCCACGATGATGACGCTCGTCGACGAGGGCCGAGTGTCACTCGATGATCCCGTCTCGAGGTACCTCCCGGAGTTCACCGGCGCGACCGGCGCCGCAACCATCCGCCAACTCCTCTCGCACACATCCGGCATCGCGCAGAACGACTGCATCTGGGACACCGAGACGACGCTCGACCGGTGTGTTGCGAAGGTGGCGACCTCGAGGCCTGCGTACACGCCTGGCACGAGGTTCTCCTACGGGAACACCAGCTACTCGGTCGCGGGCCGGGTGATCGAGGTGGTGACTGGTCAGTCGTTCGAACAAGCCTTCGAGGAACGCATTGCTGGCCCACTCCACATGATCGACACGCGATTCAGCGGCGAGGCGTATCCGCGCACCGACAACCCCGTGCCCGCAGCGTCGGCCGAGTCGACGCTCGCCGACTACGCGAAGTTCGTCGCGATGCTCTCAGCCGATGGTCTGGTCGATGGTCGTCGCATCCTCTCCCGCGATTCGGTTCGCGAGATGGAGGCCGACCAGGTGCGCGGCATCGATACCCGTGGTGATTCGGCCGTTCGCACCACCGGCATCCCCACCTATGGCCTTGGCACGTGGCGCGATGTCGTCTCCGACACAGACGCAGGAGTGATCACCACCGGCAATGGTGCCTACGGCTTCTATCCGTGGGTCGATCGTGCCCGCAACGGCTATGGGGTGCTGCTGGTGTTCGATCAGCGCGGCTCCGATCTCGCCGTACCCGAATCACAACGCACGGTGCATCACGTTTGGGATGCCTTGACTGCTGAGCGCGGTGCGGTGAACTCGCCACCGACGACGCGATACGGACGTTGAACGTCAGGGCCTGATGGCGCGACGCACGGGGCGATCCCAACCGGGCGCCCCGGTGCCCTTCGGGCTCGGCCACAGACCCGGCCCCATCTCGAGGATGCCGTGATGGGAGCCGTAGGCGCCGAGGAGGTTCAGGTAGCGGGCGGCATCGAAGGCCTCGGCCCCGCGCACGCCCGTACCCACCCAACCACCGGTGGCGAGCAGCTCGATCGCCACGACGGGGCAGATCGCGGTCTGCCACAACACGGCCTGCGATCCCCATTCGCGCATGGTCGTCTCGTTGTCGGCCACGTGGTACAGGTACACCTCTCGTTGCTCACCATCGAAGGTGCCCCGCACCCATGTGCCTGCGCATGTCTTTCCGTGCATCAGGTGACCGAGCACCGCAGGATTCGGAAGCAGCGCTGCGAGCACATCGCGCGGTGCGACCTGCACGTCACCGACGGTGATGCGCTCGGTCGAATCGAGACCGAGATACGCAAAGGTCTTCAACCAGTCGATGAACTCGGCGCCGAGCCCGTACTTGAACGTGACGCGATCGCACTCGACCTCGCGCGGGATGAGCAGGACTTCCTCGTGCTCCACGTTCACGCACTCGATGGGGCCGATACCGGCTGGGAAGTGGAACACCTCGGGCTCGCTGAAGCAGTCGGTCGTGTAGAAGCCGCGGTCACGTTCCCACACCAGCGGAGGGTTCAGGCATTCCTCGATGGTCGTCCAGATCGAGAAGGTCGGGGCGAACTCGAAGCCGTCGATCGAGAGGTTCGATCCGTCACGAACACCGATCTCGTCGATCGTGTCGAAGAGATGATCGGCCGCGTAGCGGGCGAAGACATCGGAGAGTCCGGGCTCGACGCCCATGCCCACCAGCGCGAGCAGGCCCTTCTCGCGCCAGGCCTCGTCGGCGGCCAACTGGTCGGCACCCAGGGTGCGGCCGGGGCGGTTCCAGGGGTCGCTCGGATGGGGCGAACTCAGGTTCATCGCCATGTCGAGGTAGTTGGTGCCGGCGGTGAAGCAGGCGTTGAAGATCGGTTCGTTGAGACGCGGATCGCAGGCATTGACGACGATGTCGGCCTTCGAGCTGCGGATCAGCTCGACGATGTCGGCCTCACTGCGGGCGTCGACCCGGGCGGCGCGGAAGCGGGAGGGATCGTCGAGTTCGTCGATGGCCCGCTGTGCCGATTCGACGGAGATGTCGGCCAGGGTGCACTGGTCGAAGAACGAACGGGTCTCGGCGATGGATGCGATCGACGCACCGACACCACCCGACCCGATCACGAGCACGTTCATGGGGAACCGTTCCGAGGAACGCCCCGTGTGCGGGGCGTACGCCGAGGCTACCGGGCCCGGTGCTCGCCGAGGACGCGGATCGCCCGCGGCTTGCGGGCCAGCGCGAACTTCCTGACCGCCCGCTCCTCCACGAAGGTGACGGCCTGGGTCACCGAATCGGTGACGATGAACAGATCGAGGTCGGATCTCGACACCATGCCGGTCTCGACCATGTGCTCGATCTGCTTCACGAGCGGAGCCCAGTAGTCGACACCCATGAGCACAACCGGGAACTCCTCGATCTTGGCGGTCTGGATGAGCGTGAGCGCCTCGAACATCTCGTCACCGGTGCCGAACCCGCCCTGCATCACGATGAATGCGTACGAGTACTTCACGAGCATGACCTTGCGTACGAAGAAGTAGCCAAAGGTCACTTCGACATCGACGTAGGGATTCGTCGATTGCTCGGCCGGCAGCTTGATGGCGCAGCCCACGCTCACGGCGCCGACATCACGTGCGCCCCGGTTGGCGGCCTCCATGATCCCGGGCCCGCCGCCGGTGATGACACCGAAGCCCAACTCCCCCATCGCCCGGGCCACCGAGCGCGCCTGCTCGTAGGACTCATCGCCCTCCGTGACGCGGGCCGAGCCGAAGATCGTGACGCATGGTCCGAGGAAGTGGAGGCGGCGGAACCCGCGCACGAATTCGACCGCGACCCGCGTGACCGTGCGGAGCTCATGACGCCGTCGACGCGGACCGACGAGGAAGTTCTGTTCCTGGCGGAGCCGCCGATTCGTGCCGCGGACCGTCATCGATCAGACGAACACGTAGTCATCGACGTCGACGGCGCGGGTCCAGGCCCAGTACTGGGGGATGGGCCATGGCGAGATGGTGTAGATGCGGCCATCGGGATTCTTGAAGTGCGAGTACTTCACGCTCTCGTGGGCCCACACCATCTGCGCGATCTCAGACTCGTACACCCGCACGTAGTCGGCATGCACCTCGGGCTTGGGCTCCATCGCCCGCTCACCGTGCGCCAACAGCGTGCGGATCGCATCCAGCACGTAGTTGACCTGCTGCTCGGACTGCCAGATGAGGCTCGCCCCGTGCGCGAGGTTGGTGCCCGGTCCGTAGAGGCAGAAGAGGTTCGGCATGTTGGGGATCGAGATGCCGAGGTAGGCGGTGGGCTCATGACCCCACTGCTCGCGCAGGTCGACGCCATTGCGTCCGACGATCGTCATCGGGAACAGGTAGTCGTTGTGTCGGAACCCGGTGGCGTAGACGATGATGTCGGCCTCGTGGAGCACGCCATCATCGGTGACCACACCGGTCGGAGCGATGTGGTCGATCCCAGTGCGGATGAGTTCGACGTTCGGCTTCTTGAGGCATGCGAGCCACGAACCGTTGTCCTGCAACATGCGCTTGGCCGACGGCGGATAATGCGGCATCGACTTCTCGATGAGATCGGGACGTCCCTCGAGCTGTGAGGTGATCCAGTTCTCGTAGATGTCGAGTCGAGCCTTGCTCACTGCACTGATCGAGCGACCGGTCGGGTCGTCCCAGTTCGGGTCCATGCGCGCCATCTCGATGGTGAGTCCAGCTGCCGGATAGAACATCAGGAAGCGGAACCACCGTGTGTAGAACGGCAGGTGACGCATGGCCCACGCGTCACCCTCGGGCACGGCGCGGTGGTAGTTCATGTTGGGGAACATCCACTGCGCAGTGCGCTGGAAGATGTCGAGCTTCTCGACCTCATCGGCGATCGTCGGAGCGATCTGGAAACCGCTGGCACCAGCACCGACCTGAGCGATGCGCTTGCCCTTCAGTTCCAGGCCATCGGGCCACCGCGCCGAGTGGAACGACGGGCCGGTGAACGAGTCCATCCCCGGGATGTCGGGCATCTTGGGCGCGTTCAATGCGCCGGTGGCGCTGACGACGACATTCGCCATGAGGGTGTCGGTATCGCCGTCGGGGGTGCGGACGGTGACCTCCCACATCCCCTCGGACTCGCGCCATTCGGCGCGCACGACCTCGGTGTTGAAGCGGCAATTGCGCGCGACGTCGTACTTGGCCAGCACATGCTCGAAGTACTCGCGCAGCTCGGGCTGACGACAGAAGTACTCGCTCCAGTGGTCCGATGGTTCGAACGAGTAGCAGTAGAAGTGACTGCCGATGTCGACTCGAGCTCCGGGGTAGCGGTTGTCTCGCCAGGTGCCACCGGGACCATCGGTCTTCTCGACGATCGTGTAGGGGATGCCCGCTTGATCGAGTCGAATGCCGGTGAGGATGCCCGATTCACCGCACCCGATGATGACGACCCGGAAGCCCTCTCGGACCTCGGCCGGGAACTCGTCGCGCCACGTGATCGCGCCGCCGTCAGCACCATCGAACTGCAGGTCAGCCAGGAACATCGGGATGACGGACGGATCGACGGGTGCGCCAGCGATGAAGTCCATCATCTCGGCGATGAGCGCCTCCGACGGCTGTGGCGGCAGCACGCATCCACCATCGCGGTACGCAGCGATGGCCGGCACGGCGCGAGCGCGGATCTCCGCCGCCTGCTCCTCGGTGATGCCGCTCTGGTACTGGTTGAGCATCGCGACCCCGGGCCGCACATCGCCCCTGATCCATGACGGATCACCGGTGAGGTGCACCATCGAACACAGCAGCGCAGGCATGCTCACATCGACGAGTGCCGCCGCGATCGCCGCGTCATCGTCGGAGAACGGCCTACCCGCGTGAGGGTTCCGCTCACCGTCGTTCGAACCGGTCATGTCCACTCCCCCATGTCGACCGCATGGCGGTCGCGATGATCAACCCCAGATGGAGATGTTGGCGTTCGCCACGCTCCAGGCGATGTTCTGCCCGAGGAACATGGCGATGCCCGTGTTGTACTGCGTCACGCCACCGAGCGCATTCGTGAGCTCGACGAGGTTCTTCGACGCGTAGACGCCGGACTTGAAGCTCCAGATCGTGCCGCCATTGTTGGGCGCTGCGACCTTCACGGCCGTACCGGAGTCGACCACACCGTTGGTCGACGGAACGCCGGCGATGAGGCCCGGGGTCACGAGGGTCTTGGGAGCGCCGATGTCGAGATTGGTCGGACCACAAGCGCTACCGGAGCCGATGGTCCAGCACAGGTCGACATCCTTCGAGAATGCCGGCATGCCATTGGGATAGGCACCCACCTGCACCAGCGGGATCTTGGTCGCACCTGCGCCCGGGGTGACCGGACCGAACGTGAGCGTGCCGTTCCCCAGACCGGCGCCGGGGAGGGCGATGGTCCACCCGGTCTGTGCCGGCGCCGCCACCTGCAGCAGTGGGCTGAACAGCGGGGCCGAGACGTTCGCCCCCTGAGCGGGTGCGATGCCGATGATTCCGAAGACTCCAGCACCGAAGAGTTGGGCGGTGGTGCAAGGACCAGAGGTGCAGTTGACTCCGGTGATGCTTCCGACGTTGATCGGGCCGGAGGTGGTGATCGAGGTCTTGGCCGAACCGATCGTGACCGGAGCGTTGACGACGGAGCCGGAGATGCCGAAGCCGAGGTACGAGTAGTTCACCGAACCGGTGCCGTTGGTGGCCCTCGAACCGATGACCGACGGATCGACGAGCATTCCGGCCGAGCCGGTGTCGAGCCACATCGGCACGGTCGGGCCACCGGCGACCGACGCGTCGACGAGTACGCGCAGTCCCCCGTTGCCATTCCCGGCGACGGTGAGGGGAATCGCGGTGGTACCGGTGGTCGCCATCGTGGTGGTCGTCGTCGTGGTCGCCTTGCCCGACACGGGCGTCTGCGACTTCTTGTTCGAGCGACAGGCCCCGAGCAGGACCATCGAGGCGGAGACCAGGACGATGAGCGCGATACGTCGGCGATTCATGGCACGGCACACTACCGGAGCGCCGTCGCCCCCTCGGACGGAGGGTTCTGGCACGATGCGGCGATGCTCACGAT
>CAYVUO010000003.1:22183-27401 GCA_964454715.1 uncultured Bifidobacterium sp.
GAATGGCTGGCTGCCCTCGACCCCGACATCGTCACGCTCCAGGAGGTCCGGGCCCCCGACGAGATCCTGCGGGAACTGTTCGAGCCCGACTGGCACGTGGCCCACGCCGAGAGCCTGGCCAAGGGTCGGGCCGGAGTCGCCGTGCTCTCCCGCCGCCCCCATGCCGCCGCCCGCCTCGGGCAGCGCATCCCCGCCTTCACCGACAACGGTCGATGGGTCGAGACCGATCTCACGCTCGACGACGGCTCCACCCTCACCGTCATCTCCGCCTACGCCCACACCGGCGACGAGGAGGACGCACGGCGGATGACCGAGAAGCTCGCATGGTTCGATGCCGCCACCAAGCGAATGACGGCTCTGCGCAAGCAGCGCGATCACGTGTTGCTCACCGGCGACCTCAACGTCGCCCATCGCGAGGCCGACCTCAAGAACTGGAAGGGCAACCTCGGCAAGGCCGGGTTCCTGCCCGAGGAGCGCGCGTACTTCGACAAGTGGTTCGGCAAGGGCGCGTGGGTCGACGTCGTGCGCGAGATCCACGGCGACGTGACCGGCCCGTATTCGTGGTGGTCGTTCCGGGGCAAGGCCTTCGACACCGATGCGGGATGGCGCATCGACTACCAGATCGCCACGCCCGAACTCGCGGCCACCGCCACGGGAGCATGGGTCGACCGTGCACCCGACTACGCAAGTCGTTGGTCCGACCATGCTCCCGTCGTCGTCACGTACGACGTCTGATCGATGAGCGAACCCGCACACGAGGAACTGCACGCTATCGGCCGCGAGATCAGTGCGATTGCGGCGTCGCACCCCGATCGCCCTGCGGTCGTCTCTCGCGGTTCGATCCTCACGTTCGGCGAACTCGACCGCCAGAGCGATGCGCTCGCGTGCCGTCTCGTCGACGCTGGTCTCGAGGTCGGAGATCGCGTCGCACTCCTCAGTCGCAATCGTCCCGAATGGATCGTGGCCTACTGGGCGGGTCTGCGCGCCGGAGTCACCATCGTGCCGATCAATTGGCATCTCGAGAGTGACGACGTTCGCTACGTGATCGACGATTCGGGATCGCTGGCCGTCATCGCCGAGGAGGCGTTCGCCCGACAGGTCGACGGGCTCGACGATCGCGTCGTGCTGCGCGTGGCGATCGGCGGCGCGATCGCCGGCTTCATCCCGTGGAGCGAAGCGACCCGAGACACAGCTTCGGCACCGATGCGTGAGCGCGGATCGCAGATGATCTACACGTCGGGCACGACGGGACGACCGAAGGGTGTTCGTGGTGCGACGCAGTCGTCATCGGCCGGTGCCGCCACGGCCAAGGGCATGCTTGCGATGTTCGACATGCAGTCCGATCGCGGGGATTCGATGCTCGCTCCGGCACCGCTCTACCACTCAGGGCCGAGCCGCCTCTGCTGCGAGTGGCCGCTCGGAGCCGGGGTCACGGTCCACCTCATGGATCGCTTCGACGCGCAAGAAGCGCTCGAACTCATCGATCGCAATGCGATCACCCACGCCTTCTTCGTCCCGACGATGTTCCGACGCATGCTGGCCGTGCCCGAGCGAGACCGATTCGATGTGTCGTCGCTGCGATTCGTGCTGCACGGCGCCGGACCCTGCACCGCCGACACCAAGCAGGCGATGTTCGACTGGTTCGGCCCCGTCATCCACGAGATGTACGCCGCCAGTGAGGGGCCGGGCACCTGGATCACTCCCCACGAATGGCTCGCCCATCCCGGCAGTGTGGGACGGGTCGACCCCGACCGCTTGCAGATCCGACGCGACGACGGCTCCGTCGCGGAAGCCGGCGAGGTCGGTCAGGTGTGGTTCCGCAGCGTCAGCGGATTCCGCTACCACGGCGACCCCGACAAGACCGCAGCCGCCCACGATGCGAGTGGTGAGTGGTACACGGTCGGAGACTTCGCCCATGTCGATGCCGACTCCTATCTCTTCCTCGCCGGCCGTAGCGCCGAATGCATCGTGTCGGGTGGCGTGAACCTCTACCCGGCGCGTGTCGACGAGGCGCTGGCGTCGGCGCCCGGCATCGTCGACGGAGCGGCATTCGGACTTCCCGACGAGGATCTCGGCGAGGTCGTCGCCGTCGCCGTCATCGCCGATGGTTCGCTCTCGGGCGACGCGCTCGCCGATGCCGTGCTCGAGCACTGTCGATCGCGCATCGGTGCCCAACTCACACCGAAACGGGTCTTCGTCGTCGACGAACTCCCTTGCAGCGATGCGGGCAAGCTCTACCGGGGTCGGCTCGTGGAGCGATTCCGCTCCAGCTGAACCATCAGTCGTTGATCCGAGTGGTTCCGGCCACGAAGTCCTGGAACCTCGCTACGCGTGAACGCCACCGCTCGTCGATGTGCCGTTCACGTTGTTCGGCGATCTCCATCTTTTGCGGCTTGTCGGCGTAGCGCCGCCGTGCCCAGGGCGACTTCGGTCGCGCCAGGCGGATCGCGCCCACGTACGAGAGGAACGGGATGAACACGCCCGCCATCGCAGTCAGCAACTTGCCCTTCGACGCGGCGATCGCAGCCATGACCAGATTCACCGCCACGAATGCGACGATCTGCCAGCGTCCAAGATCGGTGGCATCCCTCGAGCCACCGAACGGGGAGCCGACGAGGATGAGCATCACGAGGATCGATGCGAGCACGAACACTGCGTCGACCGAGAGTCGACCCTCGCTCTGCCAGTAGACGTCCTCGAGGTGGAGCACCAGGGCGAACTCGTCGAGCACGAGCGCGAGCCCGATTCCGAAGAAGAAGCCACCCGTGACGTCCCAACCCTGCCCGAGACCGCCGAGGGCGATGATCCCGCCCAGGATGAGCAGGATGATGCCGGGGACGATGTGATGCACGTGGACCCCGCCCACGCTGTTGTCCTTGAACGGGCCACGGCCGGAGCGGATCATCCGGGTGATCACTCGGGTGACGACGAAGGTCACGATGAAGGCGAGGAAGCACACGACGAGGGCCGTGCGCCCCGGCTCCGTGATGTTCTCGTGCCAGAGAGATCCGGGATCCACGGGACCGAGTGTAAGTGTGTGTCAGCGGCCCGTTCGCCACGTGTGCAGGCCCTTGTGCAGAGCATCGACCGCCACGATCGCCGGTGGTCCACAAAGACCGATGCAGAGCCCCAAGAGGGTCGGACGCGCCTGGCCGAGCACGCCGGCCATCGGCGGCAGGAGGAACACCACGAGCAATGCCAACTGCACCGCGACCGCAAGTGCGATCGTGCGCGTAACAGGGGGCACGATCCTCCACACCGGCCGGACCGTGCTCCGACAGGCGAATGCGTTCGCCGCCTGACCGAGCACGATCGCTGCGAATGCGGCACCCGACGCTGCGAGTGCCACGGCGGTCGTCGGATCCTCGCCGTAGCGCCATCCTCCGGCGAACAACACCACGACGAACGCAATCATCGACACCACGGCCTCGGTGGGTCCCAACACGCCGAAGGCGCGCACGAGGACCGCTCGGTCGAGCAGATGGCGACGAGTCGGACGGTGATCGAGCACATGCGCGCCGGCCGGCTCGACGCCGAGCGCGAGCGCAGGGAGCACATCGGC
The DNA here is from genome assembly GCA_964454715.1 of uncultured Bifidobacterium sp. Lineage (GTDB taxonomy): Bacteria > Actinomycetota > Acidimicrobiia > Acidimicrobiales > Acidimicrobilacustridaceae > Acidimicrobilacustris. The sequence continues at coordinate 25,746 of CAYVUO010000003.1, forward strand.
TCCGATGTCGAACGCGAGGATCTGCAGCACGCCCAATGCGAGCGGAACGCGTCCCGACGTGAGCGCCCACACGATGAAGGGGGTGAGTTCCGCGACGTTCGCGGTCAAGTGATAGGTCAGGAACCTGCGAATGTTCGCGAACGTCGCCCGGCCCTGCTCGATCGCCCGCACGATCGTTGCGAAGTCGTCATCGAGCAACACGAGATCCGCCGCATCCCTCGCCACATCCGTGCCGCCCACACCCATGGCGATGCCGATCGCCGCTTCATGCAACGCCGGCGCATCGTTCACCCCGTCACCGGTCATCGCGACGACATGACCTCGTTCCTGCAGCACTCGGGCGATGCGCAACTTGTCCTCCGGGTCGACCCGGGCGATCACGACGCCATCGCGATCGACCATCTCTGCGAGATCACCGTCATCGAGAGGGAGGTCGGCGCCGACGACGACGCTCGCGTCGTCGAGCAACAGACCGACCTCGGTGGCGATCGCGCGGGCCGTCTCGGGATGGTCACCAGTCACCATCGCGATCGAGATGCCAGCCCTACGGCAGGCCGAGATCGCAGCCGCAGCGCCTCGACGGGGAGGGTCCTCGAGTGCGACGAGGCCGAGTAGCTCGAGCCGGTCCTCGACGGCCTCCGCTTCATCGAGGGGCCCTTCAGCCGCGCGTCTGGCGATCGCGAGCACGCGCAGGCCTCGACGCGTCATGACCTCCATCGCTCCTGCAGCACCGATGGGATCGATGCAACGGTCGAGCACGGAATCCGGCGCTCCCTTCACCATGACCTCGCCGTCGGCGACGATCGACATCCGCCGTCGACGCGGATCGAACGGGAATCGTCGGATGGATCGAGGATCGTCCAGCGGGGTCTCGACACCACAGCGGCGGGCCAAGGTGTCGAGCGCGGCCTCCATGGGATCACCGTGAGCGATCCATGCGCCTTCGCGTTCGATGGCACGACCGGATCCGCAACGTGTTGCGACCGTCGCCAATCGAACCAGTGATGCGCGGGCAGACGGCGGGCGGCACTCGATCGACGCTTCCGGCCCGTAACCAGGGCCATCGATGACCGCGACTCCCTCGGGGAGCCACACCTCGACGACCGTCATCTCGTTCCTCGTCAGCGTGCCCGTCTTGTCGGTGCAGATGAAGGTGGTCGAACCGAGGGTCTCGACCGATTCGAGATGTCGCACCAATGCGTGGCGAGCGGCCATGTGCTGTGCGCCCAGCGCGAGCGAGATCGTCACCGTCGGCAACAACCCCTCCGGAACGAGGGCGACGGTGACGCCGATGGCGAAGAGGAAGCCATCCGAGGCGGGGGTGCCGAGCAGCAGTGCGAGTCCGAACGCCGCGAAGCCGACCACGACCGCGGTGATCGCGATGATCTTCGATACGCGCTCCAACTCGCGCCGCAAGGGTGTGGACGGCCGATGCTCCATGAGCGAGAGGTGAGCGATCTTCGCCAGGCGCGTATGGGCACCGGTCGCGACGACGATCGCCACCGCCTCACCCTCGACGACGAAACAACCGGCATACACGATCGATCCGACATCGGGGTGGGTGGAGACGCTCTCACCGGTGAGACTCGAGGTGTCGAGTGCCAGAGCTGCGACGTGTTCGAGCGTCAGGTCGGCGGAGATGCGATCTCCCTCTCG
>CAYVUO010000003.1:27503-50805 GCA_964454715.1 uncultured Bifidobacterium sp.
GGAGATGCGATCTCCCTCACGGAGCATCACCACGTCATCGACGACGAGTTCCGAAGCGTCGATCACCCGCTCGACTCCCCCGCGCACGACCGTGCAACGAAGGGGGAGCAGATCGGTCAGGGCCGCGGCGGCGTGCGCGGCCCGCCGCTCCTGCGCGAATGCGAACACACCGTTGATGAGGATCACGAGCACGATCGCCCCTGCGAGTTGCGGCAGCCCCGCGATCAGGGCGAGTACGGCCGCCACCCAGAACAACAGGGCGAAGAAGTGCACCATCTCGCGCACGAGCTGGAGGAGCGGCCCCTCGCGCGGCGGCAACGGGAGCACGTTCGGTCCGTCACGTTCGAGTCGCGCGCGCGCCGCATCGTCGTCCAGCCCGAGCAGCTGGGAGCGCTCGATATCGGTCATGTTCCACGCATTCGCGGCATGCGTGGTCCTCGACGCCTCGGCACGATGGCTCGATGCCCGATCGTGACGAACCCGAACTCGCCCGCCGGGTCGTCGAACAGTTCGGTGGGAGGTTCTCCACCGAAGCCGGGATCGACGTCGCCGCCGCCGACGGGATCGAGCGTTGGTTCCTGGCAGCGACGCTCCTCGGCAATCGCTTCGATCCACCCACCGCAGCCCTCGCCTATCGGACGCTCGATCGATCCGGTGTCTCCACACTCCACGACCTCGACGGAAACAGCGCCCACGCGCTCGTGGACCTGCTCGACTCCGCCGGCGTCACCGGGTTCGACCTGCGCGCCGCGGGGCGACTGCTCCATCTGGCACACGAGGTGCAGCGCAAGTGCCCGACCGGCATCGCGCCGCTCCTCACCGATGCTCCCGATCTCGTCGCACTTCGTGCGCGCTTCGAAGGAATGCCCGGATGGGGTCCGATCATGACCGCGACGTTCCTGCGCGAACTCCCCAACGGATCCGACGGATTCCACGGATCCGACCATCAGGTCGAACCGATGGCCGAGCGCGCAGCACAGCACCTCCATCTCGATCGTGACGGCTCCTTCGACACCGTTCGGTTGCAGGAACTCGCTGATGAGGCCGGCCTCGACCGCCGTGATCTCGAAGCCTCGCTCATCCGGCTGGCGCTCGCGCACCATCGCTCCTTCACCTCGTGCGAGCGCAACGACCCGCACCACTGCATGCAGGTGCAGCGTCGAGTGGCGTGATCAGCGGTGCTTCGAACGGCGCGCTCGACATCCGAGCCTCAACGGTGGTTGCTGCGAAGGTCGAACGTTGAGTCGCACTGGTGTGTGACCACATGGTCGAGCAACTCTCGCAAGCTCGCAGTCGCCAGGCAGACGGTCGAGTCGGCGGCCCCGTAGTACATGTCGATGGTGTCGCCGTCGTCGCGCAGGATCCAACCGCAGGGGAACACCACATCCGGCACGTCACCGGATCGCTCGTACTCCATCATCGGACCGAACACCCACTCGTTGCCCCGAGCGAGCACGAGACCTGGATCATCACGGTCGAGCAACGCAAGACCGAGTCGATAGATCGACCCCGACACCGTCTTGCGCACGCCGTGGAAGCACACGAGCCATCCCGCTTCGGTGAGCAGTGGCGGTGGCCCGAGGCCCACCCGATTCGCATCCCACCATCCGCCGCGCCTCGCGGGGATGAGCACGCGCGCGTCGCCCCAGTGCTTCATGTCCGGGCTCCACGACAGCCAGACATGACTTCCGAGTTCCTTCGTGGCCGGCGCCGGACGGTGGATCAGCGCCCACCGGCCACCAAAGGTCGTCGGGAACAGCGCGGCGTCCTTGTCCTCCGGTGACATCACGATCCCCTTGCGGTCGTAGGTGCGGAAGTCCCGCGTCACCGTGAGACAGATGAGCGTGCCCCCCGCCGAATAGCCGGTGTAGAGGATCAGATACTCGTCACCGACCTTCGTGATGCGCGGATCCTCGATTCCCCAATGCTCCGAGAACGTGTCGAGCTCGGGATGCAACATGCGTTCGGGATCGATCGTCCAGTTCGTCCGACCGTCCTTCGACGTGGCCACGGCGAAGCCCGACAGCCCCGAGCGCTCCTCCACGCGCACGAGGAGGAGTGTCTCGCCCTCGTGTTCGATCGCGCCGGGGTTGCACGCGGCGTTCACCATCGTCGGGAAGTCGGATGGGCTGATGATCGGATTGAGATGGTGGCGATGGAACAACTCGCGACTCGTGTCGGGCAGGGCGTCAGGCATCGTCGGACCTCCAGTGGTTCGAACTCGGGTGGAGATGACGCGCGCGATCGGGCGACCACAGCGCTTCGAGTGTGAGGAGCGTCCCGATCAATGCGATCGATGACTCGGCCCCTTGGTTGAGATTGACGCCGTACGAGGTGAGTCCGTCGTAGGCCGCGCCGTTGACGCCGTCCCACATGACGACCTCGCCGTCGTTCTCACCTGCGAACCACTGAGCCGCCCGTTGCACGCCCTCGGCCCACCGCACCGATCCGTCGATCTCGATCGCGGCGAGGCATGCCGCAGCAGTCGTCCACGCCTCGAGGGGCTGCTGGTCGAACACACCGGGAGTGCCATCCGGGGTGCGCCCGGCGGTCGGGGTGAAGCTGAACCAGCCTCCGGGATGGGTCTCGACCGCCAAGAGCCAGTCGAGGAGATCGAGACCATCGTCGGTGAGGCGCGACTCCCCGATCATGCGTCCCGCCCTCATCAAGGCCTCGGGGATGAGTGCGTTGCCATAGGTCATTCGCGGCTCGGGCCACGCCCAGGTGGGATCTGGAGATCGCCGGGGCACGTGTTGGGCGTTCCGCAACAGCAACTCCTCGCCCACCTCGCGGTCACCGCCACGTTCGAGCAGCAGTGCTCCCGCCACCGTGGCGTGAGCAGCAGCGCGCGGGAACGGCGATTCGAAACCCCTCAGCAGGTCGAGCAGCACGCGTGACCGCAGAGCGATCCGCGCCGGCAGTTCGCTCGTCGCTGCGAGTGCCAGGCCCCAGAGGGCTCGCGCCGTCGCGTCGTCACTCGAGGGGTGGTTGGTGGCACGACCGAATTCATCGAGTCGCAGGACGAACGTGCCGGTGGGGTCGTAGCAGCGTTCGAGCTGTAGCAGGCAGGCCGACGCCACCGTCGTGGCCGCGAGGTCATGGGGATGGAGCGCACAGAGACCGAGTGCTCTGCCTGCGTCGTCGACGCAATGGCCCTGGGTGGGATCGGGGTCGCGGCCGTTCGAATGCTCGACGATCCCGATCGGATCGAGGAGTCGAAGGAGTGGGATGAGCGAGGGACGCGGAAGATCACGTGGCGCGATCGCAGTGACGATGCTCATGCCACCACCACTTCCTGAGTGGGAGAACTCACCCGTTCGAGCACCGCTCGGTAGCGATCTCCCACGATGCTCCAGTCATGGCGCATGCCCTCGAACCACGACGCGCGACGCACGCGTCGGTGGGCTCCCGCATCGGTGACGAGTCGCCCGACGGCGTCCGCGATCGCGTTCGAGTCCTCGTGGCGCACCACGACGACGGCACCCGACTCGGCCAGTTCGACGGCATGCGGGAATGCCGTGGCCACGACGGGGAGGCCGGCGGCGAGCGCCTCCACCAACACCCCGGACGTCACCTGATCACGCGTGTCATAGGGCAGCAGCACGACGTCGGCCATCGCCAACAGATCGGCCTGTTCCTCCAGGCTCCGATAGTGCGGGTCGAACCGAACGAGATCATCCACGCCAAGTGATCGTGCGAGCGCCAGGAGTCCGTACCGATAGTCGTCACCGTGATCGCGCAACACGTTGGGATGGGTGACACCGGAGACGACGTACTCCACCTCGATGCCTCGCGAACGCAACGCAGCCACGGCTGCGATCCCGTGCTCGATACCCTTGCCGGGACCGATGAGGCCCCAAGTGACGATGGTCGCCCGCCATCCACCGATCGCCCGTCGGGCCACGAGACGCGACTTGGCACCGTGGGGAATCACATCGATCCGCCTCGGCTCGAAGTCGTAGGAATCCACGAGACGGTCACGCGCCGTGGCGCTGTGCACGACCACCGACGACGATCGGAGCGCAACTGCCTCCACGATCGCCCGCTGCCTCGCTCCGGGGCTCGGAACGACCGTGTGCAGGACGGTGACGATCGGAACTTCGATCGAATCGAGCGCGTCGACGATCGCCTCTCCATCGGGCCCCGGATAGATGCCGAACTCGTGCTGCACGAGCACGCTGTCGAACGAGGCGGCGTGCTCGCCGAGGTCCACGACGTCACGGCGACGATCACGTCGCCAGTGGCCGACCACCGAGGCCGGCTCTCCGATGGCGGATTCATCACCGTCCATCACCCGCAGGATCCGGGCCTCCACCCCAGCCCTCGACAACGAATCGGTCACGTTGGCGGTGTAACTGGCGAGACCGCACCGAGTTGGCGGGGCCGTGCCGACGACGAGTGTGCTGGGTCGTTGGGTGGTCAGGGACATGTGTTCTCCTCGTTGGGTGATTGATGATCGAGAGGGTTCAGTCGACACGGGACGACACGGTCGGGATCGGGTGACCGAGTTCCCGTTCGGCGATGGCGAGTTCGCGACGCACTGACTCGACCGCGCTCGGGTCCACCGACACCGAATCGATGCCGGCGGCGACGAGTCCGCGCACGATCTCGGGGTGATTCGACGGCGCCTGACCGCAGAGTGACACCGTGAGTCCGACCCGATGAGCGCGGTCGATGATGTCGAGCACCGCCCCCATGACCGCGTCGTCGCGCTCATCGAACAGTTCGGCACAGACCTCCGAGTCACGGTCGACACCGAGCATGAGCTGCGTGAGGTCGTTCGTGCCGATCGAGACCCCGTCGATGCCGAGCGAGCGATAGTCGGCGAGCCGATAGAGGATCGACGGCACCTCGGCCATGACCCACAGCGGTACACGCGCCGATGTGAGGAGATCGCTCTCGGCCACGATCTCCAAGCAGCTCTGCAACTCCCAGCGTGTGCGCACGAACGGAAGCATGAGGACGAGATTCGGATGCACCCGGGCAACTCGAGCGAGGGCAGCGAGCTCGAGTCGGAATTGTTCGGGCTCATGCACGTAGCGGAAGCACCCCCGGTAGCCGATCATGGGGTTGGCTTCGACGGGCTCGAATCGCTCACCGCCGCGCAATGACCGGAACTCGTTCGAGCGGAAGTCCGCCGAGCGATACACGACCGGCCGGGGGGCGAATGCCGAGGTGATCGCCTCCAACGAGTCGGCGAGTCGATCCACGAACTCGTCGCTGCGACCGGCCTCGATGAGCGCTCGCGGATGCTCGCCGTCGAGGGCTTCGGTGAGTAGGAACTCGGCGCGCAACAGCCCAACCCCATCGACCCCGGGCTGACGAGCCGCGATCTGCGCGCGTTCGACCGTGGCGACGTTCACGTAGACACGCGTCCTCAGTCGTTCGACCAGCGAATCCCGTTCGGGCTCCACCCTCGCTGGCCCCACCACGGCATTGCCGTCGAGCAGTACGAGCCCTCGAGCGCCGTCGACGGTGATCAGCTCGCCGTCGTGGAGCGACGTGGTCGCCACATGCGTCGCAACGACCGTGGGTATTCCGAGTTCCCGTCCGATGATCGCAGCGTGCGAGGTCACTCCCCCGCTGTCCGTGACCACGGCGGCGGCACGCCGGATGCCAGCGATCCAGTCCGGAGTCGTCATCGTGGACACGAGCACGTCGCCCGGCGCGATCGAACCAGCCTCCGTGGCAGTGGTGACGATCCGCACGCGTCCGGTGGCGAGACCCGGTGCCGCCGCAAGACCCACGATGGTTCGCGGCTGGATCCGATCGTCGGCAAGCGGGATGGGAGCGGTCGCGATCGTCGTGATCGGACGCGACTGGACGATCCAGGATCGCCCGTTCCCATCGATAGCCCACTCGATGTCCTGGGGTCGGCCGAGCCTCCGTTCGAGGTCGATGGCGATGCGAGCCAGCGCGATCGCCTCGGCGTCGTCGAGCACACGACGGGCCGCCTCATCGGGTGCGGTCACCGTTCGCTCCGCCGCCCCGGTCGCTCCGCGAGAGACCCCGACCGCCTTCGTGCCGACGTGGACCGAGCGAATGGTTGGACGAGCACGCTCGTCCGCTGGACGGGTCAGCGTGTACGTGTCTGGTTCGACCTCTCCGCTGACGAGGGTCTCGCCGTGGCCGAACACCGCCTCCACGACGACATCGTCCGAGGGATGCCCCGGATCACGCGAGAACATCACTCCGGCGCGCTGCGAATCGACCATCAGCTGCACGACCACCGCCATTCGCGGTGCACCAGCGATCCGACGCATCGACCGATAGGCGAGCGCACGCTGGCCGAACGCGGACTCCCAACATCCGACGATCGCGTCGAGCACCTCCTGTTCCGTCGCCAGATCAGTGAACGATTCATGTATCCCTGCGAACGAATGGCCCGAGGTGTCCTCATCGGTCGCCGACGAGCGCACGACGTAGGAGATTCCGCCCACCTCTGCGGCTCGCGCCGACAATCGCTCGAGCGCCATCCTCACTTGCGCGACGAGCGAATCGGCGATTCCCGCCCGACGTACAGCGCGTCTGCAGCGACCCGAGAGCGAGCGCAGCACCGAGTACTCCACCGGACGCCGGATGAGCGCTTCGCCAAGGTCGATCGACGCACGTTCGAGCATCTCGTCGAATGCATCCGCAGTGATCACGAATCCCGGGGGTACCCGATGCCCAGTGCGGGCAACGAGCGCCAATCCGGCGCCCTTCCCACCCATGCGCACCGGATCGGCATCCTCGATCATCTCGATCCACTCGATCATGCGATCCGTCACCGCGATCCCCGTTCGTTCGTCGCCGGAACTCCGACCATACGGACGACGCTCTACGCACCGTTCGGTAAACGACTGCGCACATGGACCCACCACCCACCATTCACGCGAGTCGGGTACGCGGACGCTGAGTCGCACCCCTACCGTCCCGCGTACGACACGCTGGAGGAGATCCGATGACCACACCACCCCTCGATGGACGCGTTGCACTCATCACTGGTGGCGCGCGAGGCATGGGCGCGGAACACGCCCGCGCGCTCGTAGATGCCGGCGCAAGGGTGGTGATCGCCGACGTGCTCGACGCACTCGGACGAGAGCTCGCGGACGAGATCGGATCCTCTGCCACCTACGTCCACCTCGACGTGACCGATCGAGGCGAATGGTCGCGTGCGGTCGTGCACACGATCGACACCTTCGGCCATCTCGACACGCTCATCAACAATGCAGGAATCGTGATGGCCGGCGCCACCGAGGAGTTCGAACCGGAGCTGTGGAACCAGGTGCTCGCCGTCAACCTCACGGGAGCGTTCAACGGAATCACCGTCTGCGCCCCCGCCCTTCGGGCCGCGGCGCCGTCGTCGATCATCAACGTCTCATCGACCGCGGGACTGAAGGGATATCCCGCGCTGGCGGCCTACACGGCGTCGAAGTTCGGTCTGCGCGGACTCACCAAATCGATCGCACTCGAGTTCGCGGGTGCGGGCATCCGCTGCAACTCGGTGCATCCGGGTGCAGTCGACACGCCGATGATCGAGGGGTTCGATCTCCCTCAGACCCATGTGGCGATGCACCGAATCGGTCGCACCGATGAAGTATCGGCGCTGATCGTCTTCCTGGCGGGCTCGGGGTCGAGCTTCTGCACGGGCGCCGAGTTCGTGATCGACGGGGGTGAGACCTGTGGTCTCCCCACCGACTTCACGGCCTAGGAACTCGTCACCGTGAAGTCGTCGAACTGGAAGTTCGAGTTGTCACCACGCATCCCGACCTGACCAGCGCGGATGACGGGTCCACCCTGTCCAGTGTCCGTACCGATGACCACGACTTCCCCATCGATCCTCAACGTGATGCGTACCGTTCCGTCGGCACGGTCCTCGACGACAGCCTGTACGTCGTGCCACACACCTGACGTCATCGGATGCGACACGTAGGGCGAGAGGTCGTAGTAGACGCCATCGTTCGACGGGCCGTCGTGGACCTTCTTCTTGATCACGACGTTGCCGTCACGACGGTCGATGCTGGCGTAGTACAGCGAGTACTGGGTCACATATCGCAGCAGGATGTGCTCTCCGTCCCAGTCGACCGCAGGTGTGGTCGGAGTCGACGTCAGGTAGTTCCTGCGGATGCGCGTCGACACGGTGACGTTCGCGAAGTTGCCCTGGCGGGTGACGGCTCTGAGCACGGCCGAGTTGTTCCCGTTCGTCGATCCGGCATTGGGATCGATGTTGTCGGGGATGCCCGACCACGCCGTGTTGGTGAGGGCGAACAGTGAACCACTCGAGACCTCCCAGTTCTTGTCGACCACCCGAGCCTGATCGGCGGGGTTGAACACTGCGTACTCGTTCGTGATCAACCCATCGGGACGAGTGAACGGGTCGTACAGCATCGTCGGCGACGGCGGAAGCGTCGTGGTGGTTGTCGTCGTGGGCAGTGTGGTCGTGGTCGGCGCCGACGTGGTCGTGGAACTGGTGGAGGTCGTCGATGTGGTCGTCGTGGCGACAGGAACGATCGAGTACGAGTAGTCGTCGGTCACGAGCGTTCCGTTCGAACTGAGCGCCACTCCGAAGCTGATGCCCTTGATGTCATAGGGCAATGGAGGAGTGATCGCAGTCGCCAGTCGCCATGACGACGTGGCAGCCAGGAAGTCACTGCTCCACCAGTACTGCCAACCCTCGCTCACCGTGTTCGTGAACACCACGATCTCGGCCGCGCCCTGGAGTCGGTACCACGACGACAACTCGTACTGACCACCTCCCTGCACCCGGAGTCCGGCGCCGCCCATCGAGGTCATCAACTTCCGATCGCCACTTCGGTAGTTGGTGATCCTGATGGTCTGTGCGACCTTCCCCGAGTGGGCGGCCGAGGTCAGCGACCATGCCACGCGATTGCGGCCGTAGCCGTCTCGTTCCCACAGCACTGGGATTGCCCCACTCACCTGCTCCAGATCCTGATTGAAGAACACCGGGCTCGCCGCTGCGTCGGCGGAGGTGCTCCCGATGTCCGAGGAACACGAGACGGCCAGTTGCGAGATCGTCAGGATCGCCACCACCACCGTCATCGCCACGCCGAGCGAACGACGGGCGGTCACGACACGACCGCGATCCCATAGTCATCGGTCGTGATCGTGCCGTTCGACGTCAATCCCACTCCGAATGAAACGCCGGTCGCTCCCGTCGGAAGGGGTGGCGTCACGTACGAGGCCTCGACCCAACCGCTGACCGGGCCACCGATCCATCCCGAGAGCCACCAATGCCAACCCGTGGCGTCGCGGTAGTAGGCGAACAACGTCACGTTCGCATCGGAGTGGTACCAGGCCGAGAGTCGAAGTCGAGTGCCAGCCACGACGTCCGCCGCGCAGCCGCCCGCGCGCTGGCCGGCGTCGAGCGACGTGACGAGCTTGCGATCACCTGTCGCATACCCACTCACCGTCAGTCGATGACCCCACCATCCGGTGCGAGCATCGGCGACTCGCATCCACGACGCGTTGTTCGTTCCGTAGCCGCCGTAGGAGAAGCAGTCCGGCACGCTGTTGTTGTTCGCGTCGAACTCGAGTGAGGAGTTGCGCACGATCCCGTCGACCATCGGCGCCGACGCCGTGACCGCACCCAACGAGAAGTCGTCGACGGCGAGCGTCCCCGTCGATCCGATCGCCAATCCGAAGCTCAACGCGGTCGTGCCATCGGGAACGGGGCCCGTGTCGAACGAGGCTGCGGCCCAAGTGGGCGACGCGGCGAGCGACTTGCCGGAACGCCAATAGCGCCACGATCCAGCTGAATCGCGTAGATAGACGACCAGTTGTGAATTCGTACTCGACCGGAACCACAGGCCGAGGCGATAACTCGCCCCCGACGCCACCGAGGGTGCGCATCCACCTGCAGCGGTGCCGTTGTCGAGCGGCATCACCAACTTCCTGTCACCCGAGGTGAATGACGACACGGTGACCTCCTCCGCGAAGGAACCGCTATGGGCATCGGCCGAACGGCTCCACTTCGCGGTGTTCGTTCCGAAGCCTCCTCGTACGAAGCAATCGGCGACGCCGTTCCTGTCAGCATCGGTCTCCAGCCCCGCATTCGTGATCGGTACTGGCGTGGGCACAGGATCGACCACGGGCACCACGGTCGTGGGCGGAGCGGACCACGTCGAACCCATGACCGCTCCGACGGTCATCACCTTCACGTACGACTGACCCGCGAGCCAACCGAGGAACTGGTCGTAGAGCGCCTTGTCGATGCTCAGGGAACTCCCATCCACTCCGAGGTCGTGCATCGTGTAGATCACCCAACCCCCGCCGTTGAGGCGAGCCTGGGTGACTTGGAACTGCAGATCGGCAAGCGTCGTGGTGGACGACACGGAGGTCGGAGCCACGAGCGCATAGGGATCGAGTGACGGCAGGCTCTCGGAGATGCGGCAGCTGTAACAGGCGTAGGGAGTCAGCACGCCGGTCACTGCACGCGCGCTCGAATACCCGCATCCCTTCACGATCGCTTGCGCGGCCGGCGAGAGGGCTCCGTAGGGGTAGGCGAACGATCGGGCCTGGGCCTCGCCATACCACGACGCGATCCGGGCCCTGTCGTTGCAGACCTCGGCGGCGGCCACATCGCTCGGGGCCGTCGCGACATTCACGTGGTGCTCGGTGTGGCCCCCGATCTCGGATCCGGTCGCGACCAAGTCATCGAGTTGCTCCTTGGTCATGTAGTACGAGCTCGAACCAGTCATCGCGCTGTTCACGTAGTAGGTCGCGTCCATGCCGTGAGCGCGTTGGATCGTCATCGAGTCGAACTGGGTCGCGCGTCCGTCATCCCACGTGAGGGAGACGACGACCTGAGACGTGCCACCTGCCTCAGCGAGGTGACGCGTCACGTAGGTGACGACTGCGCCCGCGATGAGACCGCAGGCGACGGCGAGGAGAAGCAGAGTTCGTCTGCGTTCGAAATGGGTGATCACGTGCAACGCACCTCCATCGATCTGGTGCGATGAGTGGAACACTCCCCATGGGTCGAGTCACCACACCGACGAGGTACTGCGCGTCGATACGACATCGATCAACCAGTGAGGCGATGACGCGCGCCGTGCGCATGAAGTGCAATGCGCATCGTCAGCCGACTAGGAGGAACCACGCGTGCAGATCCACTACTACCCGGGGGCGATCCGACACATCGACAAGATGCTCGAGGGCTCGACGAATGCGAAGTCGAAGGTCGCCGTCATCGGACTCGGGTATGTCGGACTCCCCACTGCGCTCGCGCTCGAGAGTCGAGGACACCCGATCGTCGGCATCGACGTCGATCGCCGTCGACTCGACGCGATCCGAACGGGTGAGGTCGATTCCGTGTCCACTGCAGCGCATGATCTCGCAGGTGCCATCGGGCGCGGATCGATCGAATTGACCGATGATCCGACCCGAATCGCTTCTGTCGACGCCGTGATCATCGCAGTACCGACACCGATCGATGGCACACGAACCCCTGATGTGACCGCACTCCAAGCGGCATGCGACGCAGTCGTCATGAACGTCCGAAGGGGGCAGGTGATCATCCTCACCTCGACCACGTTCGTGGGTTGCACCCGCTCGTACCTGGCCGAACCGCTCGAGTCACGCGGGTTCGAGGTCGGCCATGACGTGATGGTGGCATTCGCGCCAGAACGCCTGAATCCCGGATCGACGGACTTCGGACCCGACGACGTACCGCGGGTGGTCGGAGGGATCACCCCTGAGTGCGCCCGCGCTGCATGCGAGATCCTCGACGACATCTGTGCCACGACCCATGTCGTGTCGTCCCCCGAGGTGGCGGAGATGACGAAGCTCGTCGAGAACACGTTCCGTGCCGTCAACATCGCCCTCGCCAACGAGTTCGCCGATGCTGCTGGAGCGTTCGATATCGACGCGCGTGAGGTGCTGGATGCAGCGGCGTCGAAGCCCTACGGCTTCATGGCGTTCGAACCCGGTGTCGGTGTCGGCGGACACTGCATCCCGTGCGATCCGCACTACCTGCTGTGGTCGTTGCACTCGGAGCGGCGGTTCTCCCCGGTGATCGAGCAGGCGATGCTCGTACTCGCCACCCGACCGGACCGCATCGCCGCTCGCGCCCGTGAGCTGCTCGCCACCAAGGGCATCGCGATCGATGGTGCACGCGTGCTCATCGCCGGGATCACGTACAAGCCAGGGGTTCGCGATCTGCGCGAATCACCCGCGCTCCAACTCGCAACGACGCTGCGGCATTGGGGAGCAGAGGTCACCGGCCACGACCCGACCTACATGGGCACCGTCGTCGATCACGACGGCCGCACCGTGCCGCTCATCGATCGCCCCGAACCCGGCGAGCACGACCTCGTGGTGATCGCCCACCGCGAGGCGATCCTCGATCGGGACGCACTCGAACGGGCGCCGTTGGTGCTCGACGCCACGTGGTCGCTGAGCGATCTGCCGTCGGTGGTCACGCCATGATGGCCTCTGAGCAGCAGAGCCCGATCGACGGACGCGAGGTCGTTCGTTGGCAGCGGTGGATCCTCGTCTGCGTATTGGCGGCGACCCTCGCGGTCCTCGCGTGGCACATCTCCGATCGGGTACGCGCCCACAACCGGATCGGCGTGCTCGCTGCCGCCTATTCGGTCGTCATCGCCGGCTACGTGCTGTCACGATTCGTGCTCGCAGCATTCCATCGCGCCCCGCGTGATGCCGGCGCAGAGCCGACCATCGCGATCATCATCCCGGCCTACAACGAGGGCGTCTCCGTGCGCCGCACGATCGATGCGTGTCTGGCCCAGGACTACCCGAGCGAGAAGCTCCAGGTGATCTGCATCGACGACGGATCGACCGACGACACCCGCCTGCATCTGCTCCACGCCGCACATGAACACGGACCCGACCGTCTGTGGCCGATCTCGCTCGGCACGAATCAGGGAAAACGAGCCGCGATCGCGCAGGGCATCAGGTCGACCGACTCCGAGATCATCGTGCTCATCGACTCCGATTCCGAACCGGCCCCGGGGGCACTGCGTCGGATCGTGCAGGGATTCTCCGATGAACGCGTCGCTGCCGTCAGCGGCATCACTCATGCGCGGAATGGAGATGTGAATTCGCTCACGCGGATGCAAGCCGCGCGCTACTTCATCTCCTACCAGCTCCTCAAGGCCGCGGAATCGGTGCTCGGAGCCGTCACCTGTTGCTCGGGCTGCTTCTCCGCCTACCGCCGAAGCGCGGTCACACCCGTGCTCGGCACATGGGAGCAGCAGACGTTCCTGGGTCGACCTTGCACCTCGGGCGACGACCGTTCACTCACGAATCTGATGCTGCGCACCGGGCACCGCTCGATCTTCGACCCCGAGGCGATCGCGCTCACCGACGTACCGACGACCTACGCATCGTTCTTCCGTCAGCAGTTGCGATGGAAGAAGTCATGGTTCCGGGAGAGCCTGTTGCTCCTCGCCCATTCGTGGCGCACACGACCGTTCGCCTTCCCGTTCCTCGTCATCGCCACCATCGTTGGGGTCCTCGGCCCGATGATCCTCGTGACGAGCCTCGTCATCTCACCAGCAGCGAGGGCGGAACTCCCGCTCGACTACCTGTTCGGATTCGTCATCGTCTCAGCGGCCTACGGCGCCTATCACCGGCTCCATCGGGCGGACCGCCAATGGGCGTGGGCGATCGTCGGAACCGGGTTCTACCTAGCCTTCTCGGCCCAGATCTTCTGGGCGATCGCTCGAGTGCGGGACGGCCGCTGGGGGACACGGTCATGACTTCGGGGGACACAGAGCTCTCGCGCAGTCTGCGCGACGAAACAGAAACATTTCGCACCGTTCGAACGGTGACGAAGAGAGCACGAAGGAGAAGCATGCGGTCATGAACGACACCACCACTTCCATCACACCCAACCAGCCCGCACTGATCGGCGAGACCTTCGAACCGAGGGCCGCGGTGACTCCGATCGGAACCGACTACAACCCTGTTGCAGAACAGTTGCGAGAAGGTTTCGACGCTCCTGTCGAATCCTCGATCATCGAGTTGAACCCCGGCATCTTCGTCGAATCGAACCGCGTCAAATTCGATCGCTTGGCTCCCCTCTCGGCCCGTGAGCTCGACATCGTGCAGCAGTTGGTCGACGGCCACTCCACCGATGAGGGCGCCCAGGCGCTCTACATCTCGCGCCACACCTTCCGCACACACGTCAAGAACATCCTGCGCAAGCTCGACCTGCATTCGTCACTCGAACTGGCGAGTGTCGCCGTCGAGTGCGGTATGCGCCCGAGCCGGCTCTCGGTGTGAGACAATCGTCGGGACACGCATTCGCGTGATTTGCAGGATCCCGTTCGCATCGCACGGCGGCGCCGAAGGGGGTTGCATGATCATCGAGAGTCTCCAGTCGAACCAGACGATTCCTCGTCATGTGCTCCTCGCCGATCGTGATCTCGAGGAGACCGAACGCCTGAGCCTCGCGTTCGCCCGCGAGAGGTTCACGGTCCACAGCGGTCGGAGCTTCGAGGAAGCACTCGATGCTGCGTCCCAGTTCGGCTTCGCCATGATCGTCCTCGATCTCGGCCTCGTCGATGGGTGCGGCATGGACTCGTTGAGATCCATGCGAGCCGCATCACCATCACCCCTCATCGTCATCGACGGCGAAGGGACCGAGGACGACATGGTCCTCGGTCTCGACCTCGGGGCCGACGACTACGTGCAACGGCCTTGCTTCGCCCGCGAGGTCGTTGCCCGATCCAAGGCGATCCTGCGACGAAGGGAACCCTCTGGATCCAGCTCCCCCGCTCCCGTGACTCGCCGTGTCACCATCGATCACCGCTCCCACCAAGTACTCGTCGACGGAACGGCGACGAGCGTGACGGCAAGGGAGTTCGAGCTCCTCGACCACCTCGCATCGTCGCCAGGCCGAGCATTCACCACTGAGCAATTGATGCTCGACGTCTGGGGATCGACCTCCCGATGGCAGAGCCCCTCCACCATCCGAGAGCACGTGTTCCGCCTCCGGCAGAAGATCGAGGTCGAGCCGGCACGACCCCGCCACCTCATCACCGTTCGCGGCGTCGGCTACCGGTTCGAACCCTAGGACTTGTCCACGAATTGACCATCCGTTGATCGGGATTCCCGATGTCACGGGGAGAATGAGGGTTCACATGGCCGGCGGTTGGCCCATCGGCGAGGAGCAGAAGATGATCGACGGAAAGACGATCAGTCCCCTGCATGACGACGAGGTGCTCCAGGAATGGCGGGCCCGTCGTTCCGAGTTCGGCGACGACGCGCGCTTCCTCGCTCACATCGCCCGGGAACTCTCCCATCGTGCCGCCGAGTACTTCGTCGCCGAGGGTTGGCTCGAGGGCGGTCGAGCACTCATCTCACGGCTCACCGGACTCGAGGTGCGCGTCGATGACGGTTCGAATCCCGACTACCTGCCGCATGAACCCACGGGTGCGACCATTCGCTCGTACGAGGAATGGCACGGCATCGATCTCGACGACTCCGTCAACCTCTCCCTCTGGGTCCACGATCCGGACCACCGTGTCGACTGGTTCGTCGCACGCGTGATCGAGATCATCGCTTCGCTGATGTCGTTCGAACGCTGGGTCGAATGTCGAGCGCGCGATGCATCGGACGATCCCGAATCCCGATTCGTGTCGGCGCTGTTGAGCGGAGACGACCTACCGGTCGATGCCGAGACTCTCGTCGGTGCGATCCCATGCGATTCGGTTCGGGTCGCGCTGTTGCTCTGCGATACCGAGCACTCACCGGATCTCGAACAGGTGCGCTTGGCCGGACGGAGGGCCGATGTCCGACTCATGGTCGGGCTGATCGAGGGTCACGTGGTCGTGCTGTTGTGCGATGTGGATTCCGCTCGTCTACTCATGGAAGCGCTCGCCACCATCGACACGGGCTTCGACGCCGAGTTCGCAGTGAGTTCGGCGCGACCTTCGCTCACGGAGCTCGACGGCGCACTGGCCGAAGCGCACCACACGGCTTCGCGCCGAACCATCGGCGGCGGAGGCCGAGTGCATACCTTCGACGACCTCGGAGTGCTTCGACTCTTCACCAGCGATGAACACACACAACTTCTCGAACGATTCGTCGGAGAGACGATCGGTCCGCTGCTCGACTACGACGCCACCCATTCCGGTGATCTCACCGCCACACTCGATGCCTATCTGCGCAGGAATTCCTCCCTCGACGATCTGGCATCCTCACTCCACATCCACCGGAGTTCGTTGGTCTATCGACTCCGACGCATACGCGAAGTGCTGGGATTCGACATCGACGACCCCTCTCGTCGTGTCGAGCTGCTGCTCGCCGCCCATGCCGCGGTCCGCGATCAACACCCCCCCCCCCGCTGACCGGGCCGATACCGCACCGTGAGGCGTCGTAGAGTCGCAGCAGCGCGACTCGCTGGAGGGACGAGTGTCAGGCGAATCCAGCACCGAGGCACTCGTGGACGTCGACCGTCTCGTCGAATGGCTGCGCGCCTCCGGGCCTGCCCCGTCCGGCCCCATCGAGATCTCACCACTCACGGGCGGCGCCTCGAATGCCATGTTCGTGGTGCGCGACGACGAGCATGAATGGGTCCTCCGCCGGCCGGCCAAGGTGGCGATCGCCCGGGCCGACGAGGGCATGCGTCGGGAGTTCCACATCCTCCGGGCGCTCGCTGACACCGATGTGCCCCACCCCGAGGTCGTGGCCCTCTGCGAGGACCACGGCGTGCTCGGCTGCACCTTCTATCTCATGCGTCGGATCGACGGCTTCAATCCCATGCCCGGCTCGCTGCCGGTCGGATTCGAGACATCGGCGAAGCGGACGGAGCTGACGTTCGCGATGGTCGACGCGCTCGCAAGACTCCACGAGGTCGATTGGAGGGCGCGGGGTCTGTCGGAATTCGATCGCACCGACGGCTTCCACGAACGCCAGGTGGCGCGTTGGAAGGGTCAACTCGATTCGTATGGCGGCCGAGAACTCGCCGGCACGGATTCCGTCATCACGTGGCTCGAAGCGAACGTGCCCGGATCATTCACTCCCGCGATCATGCACGGCGACTACCACATGATGAACGTGCTCCTCGTCGCCGATCCGCATCCGAGGGTCTCGGCGATCCTCGACTGGGAGACCGCCACGATCGGCGACCCCCTGCTCGATCTGGCCGGGTTCGGCGAGATCTGGACGAAGCTCGCCACGCCGGCGGATGGTTGGCCGACGCGGGCGCAGATCGTCGAGCGCTACTGCGAACGACGGAACCTGGCCGAGGTTCCCGACCTCCGGCCACGCGAGGTGCTCTACAACTTCCGCATGGGCGTGCTCCTCGAGGGCATCTACCAGCGTTCGCTGCGCGACCCCACGAGAGGGGCGATGGAGAGCATCGGCGAACAGGCAACCCGATTCATGGAGCGGGCGAGCGAACTCGCGGATCGCAGCGACGCACGACCATGAGGTGACCACCGGGCTACGTTCGGCCCCATGAAGGGGGAAGACATGGCTGACGGAACACGTTGGACGGGAACTGCCGCATCCGAACTCGCGGCGAAGGAAGGGCCGCTCGCCGGGCTCAAGGTGCTCGATCTGTCGATCGCACTCACGGGCCCCTATGCCGCCGCATTGTTGGCCGACCAGGGTGCTTCGGTGATCAAGGTGGAACGTCCCGGCATCGGCGACATCGCGCGTTGGGTCGGGGTGTCGGTGAACGGCATGAGCGCGTTCTACCTCGTGTGCAATCGCGGCAAGCGATGCATCGCCGTCGACCTCAGCTCCGCTGAGGGTCAGGCACTCGTGCTCGAACTCGCGGCCGAGGCCGACGTCGTGGTGCAGAACTTCCGACCTGGCGTGATCGACCGCCTCGGGCTGGGGTACGAAGCCGTACGCGCCGTCAACCCCGACGTCGTCTACTGCTCGATCTCGGGCTACGGCCCCGAGGGCCCGTATCGGGATCGCAGCGCGTACGACACATCCATCCAGGCCTACGCGGGGTTCGCGGCCAACCAGGCCGACCCTCTTGGCGGCCCGCCGACCTTCCTGCGCCAGAACGGCGCCGACAAGGTGAGTGCGCTCTACGCGACGCAGGCGATCACCGCCGCGTTGTACGCGCGAGCTATGGGACGCGGAGGTCAACACGTCGAACTCGGCATGGCCGATGCATGCGTGTCGTTCCTGTGGGCCGAGTCTGCCGGCAACGAGGTGCTGCTCGACTCCGACGGCACGTTGCCGTCGAGCTTCAATGCCGGTTTCCAGCCGATGCGGTTCGAGGATGGTTGGGGCATCGTCGTGCCCACCACCGACGCCGACTTCGAGGGCATGTGCAAGGCGCTCGAGGTCGAGGGATGGGACGACCCGCGCGTGCGCACGGTCGGCGAGCGACGCAAGAACCGTGACGTGCTCGAACCGATCATGGACATGTGTTACGCGATGGCCGCCAACCTCACGCAGGCCGAAGCGATCGAGCGGTTCGAGCGCGAACGCGTTGCATTCGCCATGGTGCTCTCGACCAAGGAGATCACCGACGATCCCCATGCGATCGCCATCGGCATGTTCACCGACTTCGACCATCCTGTCGTCGGCCCCGCTCGCATGCCCCGTCACCCGGCGCAGTTCCATGGAACTCCCGCTGAACTCGGGGGCCTCACCCCGTCACTCGGTCAGCACACCGACGAGGTCCTCACCGAACTGGGCTTCGCCGATCGCATCGCGCACTTGCGCGAGGCCGGCGTCGTGGCCTGACCCGCGTCAGGCGACGACGGCTCCGAACGCGTCGTGATCAGCCACAGCTGCGCCCAAGCGATCGAGAAGTCGCGTCGTGATGTCGGGATCGACCTTCAAGGTGATGGCCCACAGGTAGAAGCCATGCACGAAGCCGCGCCGCATCCCCCACCACACCGACTCTTCGTCGGGGACTGAGACTCCGCCCGCAGCGAGGTGCTCGAGGTAGTGCTGAACCAAGTCGCGTTCGTGCGCGCGACGATCGTCGATCGAGAGCGACGCAGCCAGGTGGTATCCGACGTCGAGATACCAAGGTCCCCGTTGCACCAACTGCCAGTCATAGAACGCAGGTCGACCATCGGGATCGAGCATCACATTGCCGATGTGCGGGTCACCGTGGATCACGCACCAGGGCTCCTCGGCCGCGACCTGTGCCCCAAGAGCGGAGTACACGTCGTAGAGGCGCTGCGCATCACGCACCTCGACCGGTACACCAGCGCCGATCGGCCCGTCGAAGTTGACGACGATGTCGGCCATCCCACGGCGCTGCGTGTACTGCTCAAGACGCGACTGCAACCACGCCGCCTTCGCGTACCGGGGATGCATCCACGTGCCGGAGTGCAATGTGGCGAGATCCTCGAGACTCTGCGCCATCTGATCGATCGAGTAGTCGCTGCGGGCGTCGAGGAACCGGGCACCCTCGACTGCGAGATCCTCGGTGAGTACCACCGTGTAGAGACTCTCGGTGTCGAGATCGGCGTAGATGCTGCGAAGGGAGTGCACACCGATCGTGCTGGCGATGTCGCGGTAGAAGAGCGCCTCGGGGATCCCGGCGAACCGGAACTGCGAACCCACATCGGTGAAGTACCCCTTGACGAAGAGGTTCGACGTTGCGCCCTCGGGCAGCGGCTCGGCACATTCGATCGAGAATGCAGCGTTGGTGGCTACCCGGCTGATCACTTCACCCGGCCGCACCCCGATGACTTCGATACCGGGGTACGTGCCCTGGAGCGCGGCCGTGAGCCATGCCGGGGTGAGCGCTTCGTCGAGCGAGAGAGGAACGGGCGGGGTCACTGCGCACTCAGACCAGCGCGGAGCATGCCGTCTCGAACCATCGCTCTGATCTCCTCCGCTGGGTCGTCGAGGCGCTCGATCGTCACGCCGATGATCGTCGCCGACGCACGATAGTCGTGGGGGTACGCGCCCACCGGGGAGCCGCTATCGGTGCCGACATCGAACGTCTCACCGCTCATCGAGAACACGAGCGGCACCGTTCGTTCGATGCGTGCGGTCGCGACGAGTGCCCCATCCACCACCAGCGATGCCTCTCCTCCGGCTCCGAAACCGCCGTCGTAGGCGAAGACGACCTGCACTCCATGTGCACCGGGCATGAGCGGCTCGGATGACCGCATGACCGTGTGCTCATGCCCGTACCAGTTGTAGTGATAGGTGGGCACGCCATCTGCATCGAGGTAGAGCGACCAGCCGGCCATGTTCCCGCCCTGGCACACGAGCACGCCCTCGGCACCACCCTCGGGCACGACGATCTCGGCGGTGATGGCGAACGAGCAGTTCTTGATGTTGAGCACCGACGATTCCGGCATTCGCACGTGCGCAGTCGTATAGGTCATCGATCGCACGCCATCGAGCACGTGGGGAACCGAGTAGTCGCCATGGCGGGGAGAGCCGGGATCGCGGAGAGGATGCACCCCGAACCTCTCGGCATGCTCGTCGAACAACACCTTGAGCTCCGCCAACTTCTCAGGCATCGAGTCGGCGAGATCGACCGATTGCGAGAAGTCGTTGGCGACGTCGTAGAGCTCCCACTCCTCCTGGGGACCATCGAACTCGTAGCCGGCGAGTCGTATCCACGGCAGTCGTCCGTGGAAGCAGGCCGCGACCCATCCGTGGTCGTAGATGGCGCGGTTGCCGAGGATCTCGAAGTACTGGGTGCGATGGGTGCTCGGCGCCGTCGCATCATCGAACGAGTAGGCCATCGACGTGCCGTGCATCTCCATCTGCTCGATGCCGTTGACATGGGTCGGTGGCTCGATGCCGACGACCTCATAGATGGTCGGGGCGATGTCGATCAGATGGTGGAACTGCTGACGAAGACCACCGGCATCGGCGATGCGATCGGGCCAAGAGATCGCAGCCGCATTGCGCGTGCCGCCGAAGTGCGATGCGATCTGCTTCATCCACTGGAACGGTGAGTCGAGTGCCCACGCCCAGCCGACGTTGAAAGGGTTCTCGCAGCGAGCCGTTCCGAAGTCGTCGATGTGCTCGAGCAACCACTCCGGGTCCTCATGCACGCCGTTCTGGAAACTCGGCGCGCTCCACGCACCGTGGATCGTTCCCTCGGCCGAGGCGCCGTTGTCACCGGTGATGTAGATGACGAGCGTGTTGTCGAGTTGACCCAGGTCATCGATGGCCTGGATCACACGATGGATCTGCGCGTCGGTGTGGGCGAGGAAGCCAGCGAACACCTCCATGAGACGACGCGCCACCGGCTTGTAGCGATCGGGGTAGTCGTCCCACGAGGGGATCTGCTCGGGGCGCTCGGTGAGTGCGGTGCCCGGCGGGATGACACCGAGTTCGAGCTGTCGTTCGAAGATGCGCTGACGCAAATCGTCCCAACCATCGTCGAAGGCGCCAGCGAAGCGATCGCTCCACTCGGCGGGCACATGATGCGGAGCATGGACAGCCGGCGTCGAGAAGTAGCAGAAGAACGGACGACCGGGGGTCGACGCCTGCTGACGTTGCAACCACGTGATCGTCTGATCGGCGAGATCCTCGGTGAGGTGGTAGTCGTCGCGCCCGACATGCGGGGAGATCGGCGTGGTCTGGTCGTAGACCGGCGGCTCGTACTGCGAGGCCTCGGCGCCGAGGATTCCGTAGAAGCGATCGAACCCCATGCCGGTGGGCCAACGATCGAATGGTCCCGATGGGCTCTGTTCCCAGGAGGGCGTGAGATGCCACTTGCCGAAGCAGGCAGTGCTGTACCCCGACATCCGCAGCACCTGCGCGACCGTGGCCGCCTCCGGCGGGATGGCGCTGTCGTACCCGGGGAACGAGTTGGCGATCTCGGTGATGCCACCCATGTGCACCGAGTGGTGGTTGCGACCGGTGAGCAACGCGGCGCGCGATGGCGAACACAGCGCAGTCGTATGGAATTGGTTGTAACGGAGTCCGCGCGCCGCCACGGCGTCGAGGCCGGGTGTGGGGATCGGCCCACCGAAGGTGCCGAAGGTTCCGAACCCGACATCGTCGAGCATGATCAACAACACGTTCGGTGCACCCTCGGGCGCACGATCGAGCTTCAGTCTCGACGGAGTCGACTCACCGATCAGACGCTCGATGCGGCCGTCGAAGGGCGGAGTCGAACGCGGGAGCGACTCGGTCATGCCCGCAGACCGTCGACCTCGAACGCGGCCAGTGCGCACATGGCGGCGTCGATGTCGCCGGAGATCGTGAGCGTTCCGTCGTCGAGCGCCTGCGAGAGTGCCGCGCGATTCGTGAGCAGGTCGGCCCATACCGCCGGTGCACAGGTGATGATTGCATCCGCGTCGGCCCCGGCATTCGGGAAGGCGATCGAGTTGCGCATGTGCAGTCCGACAGCGATACCAGCACCGAAGTCCCATGCGAGCCGGACGTCGAGCCCCTGCGCCAGTTCTGGATCCACCAACACCCGCAGGATCGGCACACAGTGATCGGGGGCCGAGCCCAGCACCTGCGCCTTCGAGAAGCGATGGCGATACAGACGAGATGTGTCGATCGCGCCCTCCAGCGCGAGCGCGCGAGTGAGGCACCAACTGCGGATGTTGGCCGCCGGTGTGCGCTGGGCCACCAAGCGCAGACCACGCGCGAGCAACGCACGGTCATCGGGTTCATCGTCACTGCGCACCAGCCAAGTGGCGAGCTCGATGCCCCAACGCAGGTCATCGTCGTCGAGGGCTCGGCGTGCCTGATCGCGCACTGTCGTGGCGCCGCCGAATCCCTCGATCAGGCGCCGGGCGCGCTCGGACGAGGGCAGCGGGAACAGTTGCGATTCGTCACCATCGAACCAACCGAACAATCCCGTGCGGATCTGGCGGAAGTGATGCTCGGCAACTCCGTAGCGCTCGGCGGTGAGGTTGTCGTCGTCGGCCTCGGGCGGCAATTGCACGGCGAGACCGAGGTCGGCCGACAGCAGCCCGCGATTGGTGAGACGCACGCTCTGATCCCAGAGGAACTGGATCGAATCCCGGTAGCGCGTGACACGTTCGTCGATGACGGCGCGACCGGAGATCGGCGGGCCATGGGCGGCCACCAGGTGCTCGGCACCGAGCGACAACAGGTGATCGATGCCCTCGAGCAATACTTGGGGATCGCGGTACTCCTCGCCGCGGATGGCGAACACGTTGAACAGCACGGGCCACACGAGATTGTTGACGGCGACACCGAGCGACGGGAACCAGTACGTCACCGAATCGTCGGCGTCCGACGGCGCGTGCGTGACCTCCACCGCGAGTCCGGCGACCTCGATCGTGGCCGACGCACCGAACGTGTGCGTCGGATGCACGAACACGCTCGTGAACGGCGCATGTGCAGGGTTGCGATAGAAGAAGCCGAGTCCGATGTTCACCGCACCATCGGGCCCATC
>CAYVUO010000004.1:0-40646 GCA_964454715.1 uncultured Bifidobacterium sp.
GCCGCGATGATCTGGTCGCCGACTCCGTTCAGCGCTGCGTTGGCCGCACTCGCCCATTGGGAGTCCGAACTGCATCGTGTGCAGCTCGGCCCCGAGCCCGAATTGGCCTACGTGATCTCGTGGTTGCGCGAGCACGCGCCGACGAACGACGTGGTCACGCTCGTGCACGGAGACTTCAAGCCCGGGAACCTCCTGCTGCTCGACGACGAGGTGAGCGCGGTGCTCGATTGGGAGACCGCGCATCTCGGTGATCCCCATGAGGATCTCGGCTGGGTCACCAATCCGCTGCGTGCCGCCGAACATCGGATCCCGGGTTCATGGGAACCCGACGATCTGTTCGCGCGTTGGTCATCGATCACCAGCATGGAGGTCGACGTCGAGCGCGTGCGATGGTGGCAGGTGCTCGCCAACGTGAAGCTCGCCGTCATCGTGCTCACCGGATCGCATGCGTGGGTCGACGGGCGGCTCGACCGCATCAACCAATCGCCGGTGGGGATCTGCCGGCTCCTGCTCGACCAGATCGGAGCCCGATGAGACCCGACGGATCGGAACAACTCACCGGCGCAGCGCATGTGCTCGAAGGCGTCGTCGCACCGATCGTCGACGACGCGTACGCGCGCGATGTGCTCGATGGCACCATCGCCAATCTGCGGATGCTGGCCGGCGCACTCGATGCGGTTCCGCAGTTCCTGCTGTGGGACATCGAACGCACCATCGAAGTGCTCGGTCTGGCTGGAATCTCCGTGCCCGAGTGCGACATCGCGCCCTTCGATCTGCCGGCGCTACGAGCGCGTCATGTCGAGGTGCGCGGTCTGCTCGAGTCTTCCATTGACGTCGTACGCTCGCATGAGGCCGCGAACACTGCGGTCGTCGCCCACTTCCACGAACGAGCGGGTCGCTACCCGTTCGTGAGCACCTACCGGGGAGGCTCCCTTGCTCGTAGGTCTTGACGACTCCCCGTGGCATCAGCTGCCGACGACGTTCGATCACGTCGGCACCAGCGATCCGCGCTTCTTCGACCGCTTCTGGTTCGCGGCCAGCGCTCCCGATGGCAGCGGAGCACTGCAGTTCACTATCGGCGTCTACCAGAACATGAACGTGGTCGATGGCGGATTCGTCGTCATCCATGAGGGCAAGCAACACAACGTGCGCGTCTCGCGACAACTGCGTCCGCTCTACGACACGAGCTGTGGCCCTCTGCGATTCGACGTCATCGAACCGTTCCAGCACATCCACCTCTCGATCGCACCCAATGAGGGCGGTGTGCATGGCGAACTCGACTGGCGCGCCACATCAGCGCCACAGGAGGAACGTCACCACTTCGCCCGGCGCTGGGGTCGAGTGCTCGAGGACTACAGCCGCTACGACCAGATCGCCACGGTGTCGGGTTGGCTCGAGATCGACGGCGAACGAATCGACGTGACCGACTGGTGGTCATGTCGCGATCACTCCTGGGGCGTGCGTGAACGGGTGGGCATCCCCGAACCATTCACCGGCGAGGTTCCCGCAGCAGAGGGCTCGGCCTTCGCCTTCCTCTTCTTCAGCACCGACACCCACAGCGGACACCTCCAGGCCACTGCGCGTGGTGATCTCTCGCACATGACCGCGGCGATCATCGATCGTGCTGACGGCTCGATCATCGACGGCGATCGCATCGTGGTCGATGCGACGTTCGTCGACGAGGGTCGGCCTCGTCGATTTGAGACGGCATCGTTCGTCGTGCGCGAGGGCGGCGAGGACGTGCACTACGAGGTGCGCCGCCACGGCAGCGCGGTCGCCATGCTCGGTCTCGGTTACGGCGGCTACGACGACGGGCTCGGTCTCGGCGTGCACCGTGGCATCGAGCATCTCGAACACGACGTGTGGGATGTGAGCCACCCCGCCGAGGTCGTTCACGGAGACGGTTCCATCGATCGACCGGTGCACCGCATCCAACCCGTCACCGTCACTCGCACGTCGTCGTCGAGCACCTCTACCGGTCACGGCAGTTGCACGTTCATCGCCGAGTTGCCGCTCGACGATGGCCATCTGCGCTGGACCGCCACGCACTGACCGCGTCCTGCGGTCGATCGACAGGTCGTCTCCAGCCGATCTCGAGGAACGTCACCCACCATGCCCCGACAGCCGGACACACCGTCCGGCCGATTCGAGGGGAATCATGGACACCGACGACACACCCGCATCACCGATCCGACGCACGTTCTCGCGCCGCGCCGCACTGAGGGCCGGTGGACTCGGAGCCGGCGCCGCAGTGCTGAGCACCGTGTTGCCGAGCATCGACCCCCGAGGTGCGGGCGCGATCGGTGCACCCGTCGGCAACGGACGAGTCGCGTTCTACGGCTCCAATCAGGCCGGCATCCTCACCCCTGCCCCGCAGCACTTGTCGATGGCCGTCATCGATGTCGCAGTTGCGAACGTCGGCGATCTCCGTCAGCTCATGCAGGATCTGACCCGTGCCGCCGCGGCGATGACCGAAGGGCGACCGATCGGCGGGCTCGATCCCGCCGCCGGACTCGCCGACTCAGGTGAGGTGCTCGACGAGACACCAGCGAACCTCACGATCACCGCCGGATTCGGCCCGTCGCTGTTCGATAGACGCTTCGGACTGGGATCCGCTCGGCCGGCGCCGCTCGCCGATCTGCCGAGGTTCTCGAAGGATCAACTCGACCGCACGCGCACCGGAGGCGACCTGTTCGTGCAAGCTTGCGCCGACAGTGCCCAGGTCGCCGATCACGCGATCCGCAACCTGATGATCGCAGCGCGGTCACGCGCTCGACTGCGCTGGGTGCAGCGCGGCTTCCTCGACGTGAAGGGCGCTCCCGGCTCGACGGGCACCACACCGCGCAATCTGCAGGGGTTCCGTGATGGCACTGCGAACCTCGACGTCACCGACATCAATCGCATGAATCGCAACGTGTGGGCCAACGCTGCCGAGTCACCGAGTTGGATGAACAACGGCACCTTCGCCGTGATTCGTCGCATCCGCAATCTCGTCGAAGTGTGGGATGCCGCAGCGTTGAGCGAGCAGGAGAACGTGATCGGTCGCCGCAAGGCGAGTGGAGCTCCATTCGGTGGCACCCGGGAGAACGACGCGGTCGTACCCGGCAACCTCCCTGTCGACAGTCACGTGCGCCTCGCGAACCCCCGCACCGGGCAGTCCAGTGAGGACGAACGCATCCTGCGCCGTGGATTCAACTACGCAGATGGACTGGCGCCGGTGACCGGCCCCATCCCAACGGACGACGGGCAGCCGCAGACCGGACTCATCGACGCCGGGCTCATGTTCATCGCCTTCCAGCGCGATCCACGGCGCCAGTTCGTGCCCATGCAGACGCGCCTCGATGCGAACGACGCGCTGAACGAGTACATCGTGCACAACGGCAGCGGAGTGTTCGCGATCGTGCCGGGCATCGCCGACGCCAGCGACTACTGGGGACGGCCACTCCTCGAACGTCGACGTTGAGGAGTGGCCGTCACCCGAGGTGACTACTCCAACAGGGCACGCGCAGCCCTGAGGTCGTAGGTCAGATTCGACCGGCTGAGACCGTTCAGCTGCTCGTTGAACATCTTCAACGCCTTGGTGTTCAGCGAGATCTCGCTCTCCAGCTTGCGGATCTTCGCCAAGTTGTCGGGCTGCAGACTTCGATTCATGTAGAACGAGATTCCGTCGCCGCGATTGGCCTCGGCGCCCTTGGCGAGGAACGCCTGGAACTCCTTCGCCTCGACGAGATCCGCCTTGAGCGAGTTGATCTTGAGCGCCTGCACCATGATCTGGTCCTGGAGCTCCTCGGTCTCCTCCTTGAGGATTGCGTTGCGGTTCTTGCACCAACCCGCTCGACCGGCGATGCCACCGATCGCTGCGCCGATGAGCGCGGAGATCACGAACTCCTTCGTGTTCCACTCCGTCGTCGGGTCGGTCGCCTTGTTGATGCCGTAGTTGATGGCGTAGCCCGCCATGGCCACGACCGCACCCTCGGCGGCTCCGATGGCGAGCGCTGCACCAGCAGCGATGTCGGCCAGACCACCGGTGGCGGCCGAAACGGCGATGGCGACGATCGCGGTGAGCGCAGCGGCCAACCAATCCGACCACGACTCACCCGTCGGATCGGAGGCGTTCACGGGATCCTGATTGACGTAGTCGTAGGGGTTGGCCGAACCTCCGACGATCGGATCGACCTGCAGGAATCGCCCGAGGGCCGGCAAGTAGACGCGCTGACCCATGACCTGGAACGGAGTGGAGAGCGTCTCCGAAGCGATGCCGTTCG
Organism: uncultured Bifidobacterium sp.; assembly: GCA_964454715.1. GTDB lineage: Bacteria > Actinomycetota > Acidimicrobiia > Acidimicrobiales > Acidimicrobilacustridaceae > Acidimicrobilacustris. Next base: position 4,266 of record CAYVUO010000004.1, read on the forward strand.
AGGCCTGCCACGAGAAGTCGGCGATGCCAGCCGGCGACGGTTCCGACTTCGTGATCTCACGACCGAATGGTTCGAAGAGCTTCACCGATCCGACGAGCACGCCGGAGGTGTCCATGGTGAAGAACGCATTCGCGTCGAGACCGTTCACCTGCAGCGTCGTGGGGCGCGAATCGAACCACTTGGTGAGGATCACCCCACCCGGGAGCGTCGCCCGCATCGCGATCGCGCGACCCTCGCCATCGAGCGTGACTCCCTGCGACGCGAACTGGGTCGTCGTCGACTCGGAGCCCGATTCGACCGTCTTCGCGAGCACCGCACCGGACACGTCACGCGAGTAGGAGATGGTGCGCTCGCCGCCGGTGGCCGAGATCAGGTTGCTGGCCCTGTCGTAGGTGAACGAGTCGGCTCCGACCTTCGTGGCGTTGCCGGCGGCGTCATAGGTGATGCCGGCGCTGGCGACGGGATCGGTGGTCGAGACGAGTCGATCGGCGGAGTCGTACGTGTACGACCAGCTCTTGCCGTCCTGCATCTGCGTCAGACGGTTCGAGTTCGCGTCGTAGGTGTAGTTCCACACGTGCGCCGGGGTGATGCCCTCGCTCACCGTGACGCTCTCCAAACGGCGAGCAGCGTCATAGGTGTACTGCTGTACCGACGACCTTCCTGCGGATTCCCATGTCGCCGACATCACCCGACTACCACGATCACGTGTGAGTGCGGATGAATGGACCGAACCGTCCTTCAGGGTCCAGCGCATGGCCGAGACGAGGTTCGACGAGTTGTAGGAGTAGTCGAGCCTCGCGCCGTTCGAGTACGCCACGGAACGGGTCGTGCCGTCGTCGTTGTAGGCAAGGGTGGCGGTCTGCCCATCGACGCTCGCGGTGGCCATGCGACTCGTTGCGTCATAGGTCATGGTCGTCGTCACCGGAGCTGCGCCGGGCGCGGTGACCGTGCGCGCCGCAACGTTGCCAGTTGCCGTGTCGTACTTCGTGAGCGTGCGCACTCCGAACCCGTCGGTGGCATCGATCGCCCGTCCGTAGAGATCGACCTCGAGACGAGTCGTGGTGACCTTCGATCCGATCGTGGTGGTGGTCGAGGACACGAGCGGGTTGCCATCGACGGCATACGTGTACTCGATCTTCTTGGTCTCACCCATGCCGAGTTGCTCGGTCCTGACGATGCGCCCGCCCTTGTCGAACGACACGCACGAGGTCGCGCCGCCTGCGTATTGCGTGGCCACCTGGCGACCGGCGTCATCGAACCAGTTCCGCGCGGTGGGACCCGCTCCCGACGCGCCGGGAGCCGTGACCGTCTTGATCTGCCCACCCTGGTTCGCCTTCGTCGCGCCAGGGCATGATGACTTCGACGTCTCGCGGTCACCGCTGTAGGTGAAGGTGTAGCCATTCCCGGCCGGGAGTAGCGACGCCTCCTGCCGACCCCACTGTCCGTCGGTTCCGGTCGCAGGCTGATACACGGCCTTCGACACCGCACCTGACTGGGTGATCACGGAGCTGGCCTGACCCGAACCGGGATCGTCGTAGACCGTGCGCGAGAAGGACTCGCTCGCGACACCCGAAGCGGTGGCATCGGCCCGCTTCGCCGTGGTCGTGAAGCCGTAGCGCGGAGCGAGCGCCGAGGTCGGGATCGACTGGAGCTGTCCGCCGGTGTCGGGGCCCGACCACTGCACGGACATCGATGCAGCACCCGAGGTGGTCGATATGTCGACTCGGATCGCATGCATGCCGGCCTCGAGCGGGAACTTGGTGCAGCCCGAACCGCTCTCGCAGGCAACGTTCTCGATCCAGAGCTTGGCCACGCCGCCGGGGACGAACGAGTACTCACCCTTCTGCTTCACGATCACGACGCCGGTCATGCGGGCCGACCAGGCCTCCGATCCGACGGGCGAGGACGACCAGTTGACGGTGAGCGTCGGTGCCAACGTGCCGTCGATGGTCGGTCCGTCCTCGGCTCCGGCATCGAGACCCGTCCACTGGGCGTTCGACCAATAGGTGACGTCGAGACCGTGCATCGGTGAGCCGTCGGAGTTCGTGGCGAACGTCTGGTCGTACTGGTAGCGGATCTGTGGCCCGTCAGTGGCCAGCGAGCCCTCGGTCGGGCCGAGGGTCTGGACCAGCTGACCGTCCTCGAAGGTGTTCACCGTGACGTTGCCGTTGCGATCGACCGCCTTGAGCAGGTTGCCGGTGGCGAAGTCCCATTCATTGGTCGCAGTGAGGCCGGTTGCGTCGCTGGTGGAGAGCACGAGGAAGGTGCTCGGGTCGTAGCGGGTGACGTTGATGACACGGCCGAGCAGCGAATCGGAGATCTGCGTCACCGAGGAGCTCGAGTAGTCGTAGGTATGCACGCGACGAGGGGCTCCAGCTACCGGAGTGCCCGCGGTGAGGCTCGCGACCCGTCCGTCGTCGAGGTACGAGACCTCGCCGAGGAACTGACCATCGAGCGCGTCGATGACCTTGGACGCAGCTGCAGCGGCCACGAGTGGATCGCGCACGCGAGCGATGCGTCCGACGGCGTCGTAGGCGAGATCGGTGACCTGCGCACCGTCACCCTTCGCCTCGGGATAGTCGGTGAGGCGACCGATCGACGTCGAGCCGTCGGCGAGTCGCACGTAGGAAATCGAACTCGTCGAACCGTCCCAGAACTTCACGAGACACAACATCCCGGCCGGTACGGTGACGAATCCTGCGGCAGGAGCAGGACACGCGCCTCCCCCGTAGACGAACTCGATGCTTCGACCCGACACGGGATCACTCACCGATGCGAGCCGACCATCGCTCCAGGACTGGCTGAGCGTCGGCTTGCCGTTCACCGACACGCCAGTGAGATAGGCCCGACCACCTTCGGCCGCACCGAAGGTCTCCGTCGACTGCTTGGTGACGACCGTCCAGGTCTCGTCGACGTTCTTCGTCAACACCGGTGCCGTGCCCGTCGTCTGATACGTACCCGACAACTTGACGGGGCGCCAGGCCGAACCCGTCGTCACATAGTTCGTGATCGCGCCGTCGGGCGCGACGAGACCGACCGATCCATCGTCACGGACCTCGAGCCGCACGAACTCGGCCGATGACGACGCTCCGAGTTCCCAACCGGCGGGCACTCCCTCCATCGGCACGTTCGAACCCGTGAACCTGAGACCGAACCCCGCAGGACCACCGGCCGTCGACATCGCGTGCGACGACCACGTGAAGTAGGCCTCGCCCGACGCCACACCCACCGACACACCAGCCAACGAATCGGAGTCCTGCACATCGAAGCTCTGCACATCGACCTTGAACGCGCCACCGAAGACCCGATTCGGATCGGTGGCCGACGTGGCTCGCCACTGATAGACGAGACCTTGTACGAGTCCTGCGCCACGGGGGATGCGAACGCTGTTGCCCGACTGGTTGTACGTGCGCTTGAACCCGCTACGCCCGTCGGAGAGATCGGTCACGACGAAGTTCCATGCACCAGTCTCACCCGGAACGAGGAGCGTGGGGCTGAACGACGTGGACACACCGTTGTTCGGTGTGATCACCACACCACTGTGATCGGGGACGAGATCGCCAGTACCCGTCGACACCTGTGCGAGGGCGGGGAGAGTCGTGGGGTCACCAGCGGCGGCCGCCGACCGCTCCTCGGAGGATCCCGAACAGGCCGTGCCCAGCAGGGCGACGGACACGACGACGGCGAGGGCAGGGAGCGCTCGAGTACGCAGTGACGAGATGTGCATGCGCCGAGCGTAGGCGAGACGCCCGAGCGACGATACGCGGCCGCGATCTATTCGGGACGGCGTGCGAGAACTGGGCCCCCGGTCGATCGAGTGACTCGACGGGGCCGGAGATGCTCGCTCAGGGACGGTCGTCGGGCATGACCGGACGCCATGACACACCGTTGATGTGGGTGCCTCCACCGACCATGAGCGTGTTGCCGTTGACGTAGGCCGCGTCATCCGACGCGAGGAACAGTGCCGCGCCGCCGATGTCGTCCTCGGGGTCACCCATGCGGCGCATCGGGTTGTCCTCGAGCATCTTCGCCGCCGTCTCGGGGTTGGCGGCCGAGAAGGCCTTGTAGGCCTCGGTCGCTGCGCCGGGACAGATGACGTTGCTGCGAATGTTCCAACGTCCCCACTCGACGGCGGCATTGCGAGTGAGCGTGCGCAGTGCCTCCTTGCCGGCGTTGTAGCCGGTGGTGAACACATGCGAGTTCACCCCGTTGAGAGAACAGATGTTGATGAACGACCCGCGCCCGTTGGCCTTCATGTGCGGGAAGGCCTCCTGCATCGTCCAGAAGGCAGCGAGGAAGCCCATGTCCCAGCCGTGGTTCATGCCCTCGGTCGTGGCCCATTCGAGTCTCGTCGTCTCGCCACCACTCCATGCGTTGTTGACGACGATGTCGACCTGACCCCAACGCTGCACCGCGGCATCGACGCACCCGCGGGCCTGAGCCTCGTCCTTCACATCGGTGTGCACGAAGACACCCTCGCCGCCCAGTTCATCGACCTCGGCCGCGACTCGCGGACCGGTCTCGTCGTTCCACTCGGCGATGACGACCTTGCAGCCCTCTCGCGCGAATCGGCGGGCGATGCCCCGCCCGATGCCCTGACCGGCCCCGGTGACGACCGCGACCCTTCCCTCGAGACGTCCACTCATGGAGCCGACACTACGACGGAGCCGGACCTGCGTGCTGTTCAGTTGATCTGTCGATCCCGACCGACCCAATACGGCTCACGCAGCTTGAACTTCTGCAACTTGCCCGTTGCGGTACGGGCCAGTTCGTCACGGAACTCGACCTTCTTCGGGCACTTGTAGTGAGCGATGTGTTCACGCGCGAAGGCGATCACGTCGGCCTCGGTGAGGGTCGATTCGGGCGCCTTCACGACCAGGGCCATCACGAGTTCACCCCACTTGTCGTCGGGCACACCGATGACTGCGACCTCGCGCACATCGGGGTGGCGGAAGATCGCGTCCTCGACCTCGATCGACGACACGTTCTCACCACCCGAGATGATGACATCCTTCTTGCGATCGGAGATCGTCAGGTACGCGTCGTCTCCCAGCACGCCGCCATCGCCCGTATGGAACCACCCATCACGGATCGCGTCGGATGTGGCGTCGGGTTGCTGCCAGTACCCCTCCATGACCATGTTGCCGCGGGCCAACACCTCGCCCTCGCCGTCGACGGCGATGCGACTGCCGACGACCGGCACACCAGCGCGGCCGAGTCGAACGGCGCGCTGATGCGACTCGAGGTGATCCCATTCGGCCCGACCGCGGTTGATCGTGATCACGGGAGTCGTCTCGGTGAGCCCGTAGATCTGGTTGAACTGCCAACCGAGTTCGATCTCGCATCGCTCGATCGTGCGCGTGGGTGGTGGGGCACCCGCGACGACGATGCGGGTGCGGCCGGCGCCGGGGATCGGACCGTCCCACTCGGCCGCCGCGTCGAGCACGATGTTGAGCACGGCTGGCGCACCGCACATGAGCGTGACGCCCTCACGTTCCACCCGACGCAGGATCTCATGACCATCGACCTTGCGTTGGATCACGTGGCGTCCACCCATCCCGGTGACCGCATAGAGCATCCCCCACCCGTTGCAATGGAACTGCGGGAGGGTGTGCAGATACACGTCGCGATCGTCGACACCCATATGCCACCCGAAGATCGAGGCGTTCAACCACACATTGCGGTGTGTGAGTTGCACTCCCTTCGGGCGCGCTGTGGTGCCCGAGGTGTAGTTGATCGTGGCAGTGGCGTCCTCATCGCCGTGCCACGGCTTCGGAGCGACATCGAAGCGCATGATCGCGTCGTCGCTCTCGGCGCCGATCGTCCACTTCATCTCGCACCCGACCGAGGACAGCGAGTCGGCGAGATCCTCATCGACCAGCAGGACCCGGGCCCCGCAATGCTCGACGATGTAGGTGATCTCCTCCGCCGAGAGTCGGAAGTTGATCGGAACGAGCACGCGACCCGACCCCGAGACACCGAACAATGCGGTCAGCAGACGTGCCGAGTTGTGCGACACCATCGCCACGCGCTCACCGACTGCGACGCCCAGAGCATCGAGGCCGGCGGCGATGGCCCGCGCCCGGCGAGCCATCTCTGCGTAGTCGATCGAACCCCATGACGATGCCGGCTGATCGGGATCATCGACGATCGCGATCCGATCTCCGTAGATGAGTTCGGCCCGTTCGAGGAAGTCATTGACGGTCAGCGGTACGCGCATCGCAGGAGACTACGTCCGGCGCGCGATGTTCGTCGGCGTGTTCGATCAGTCCGAGATCCTCTGCGACAGAGTGCCGTGCATCCACCGCTGCAGCTCTTCGTCACTTCCCTCGAGCCGGAGCGCCTCGCGGATGAACGGGTTGAACAGTCGCCATCCGAAGATGAGTGCGAGCGCAGCCGCGGTCGTGCGCTGATCCTCGACTCCGTCGCCCCGCAGCGCCGCGAGTTCGTCGAGTCTCGTGTGCTCGAGATGTGACGCCACCGTGGTCTCGCGCCGATCGCTCAGCAACGTCCACGCCAATAGCCGGAGATACGCACCGGCCTCGGGCGAGTCTCCTAGGAGTCGAGCCAATGCCTCTCGGTAGTCGAGCCCGTCGACAGCAGCGGTCCATCGTTCGGCGTAGCGCTCGAGCAGTCGATCGACGAGGACCTCGCGGGTGCCGAAGTGACGATGGACGAGTCCGTACGACACCCCCGCCTCGGTGGCGATGGCTCGCAACGACACGTCGGACGGCCCGGCGTCGGCGAAGAGCCGTTCCGCTGCATCGAGCACTGCGTCGACGACCTCGACTCGACCGGTGGGCCGTTCGTGTGCGCCGATCGCGGTCACGACACGCTCGCGAGCCTGGTGGTTCCCCTGAAGTGCGGGATCACATGCTCACCGATGTTGCGGATCGTCTCCATCATCGCCCACTGCGGGACGGTGCCCATCTGGTTCAGGAAGAGGATCTCGTCGGCGCCCGCGTCGATGAGCCGTTGCACGTACGCGATGCAGTCATCCACCGTGCCGTACGCGTGGTTGGGATTGAGCAGCGCGAGGGAGGAATCGGAGAAGTCGACGCTCACGCGCTCACGACCGATGGCCGATTCGATGATCTGCGTGCCGTCGCCGGTCTGCGCCGAGAGGTCCTCGGGCCACGTATCGGGCTCGGGAAGCGGCATCGCGCCCTTGCTGGCCCAATGTCCGATCGACTCCATGAAGAAGCGCTGACCGCGCAGGCCAAGACGACGTGCCTCCTTGCCGTCGTCGAGCACGACCGCCGGGCACAGCGCCGCGAAGTGTTCGGTGGGACGCAGACCGACCTGATCCTCGGGCCGACGCTTCGCGAACGCTTCGCGGTAGATGGCGTTCTTCTCCGCGACCTGCTCGGGACCACCGAAGCCCAACACGAGCGCGCCGATTCCGCGCGAACCAGCTGCTTCGAGCGTCTCGTTGTGGGTGCAGGCGACATAGAGGGGTGGATGCGGATCCTGCAGTGGCTTCGGATGCACGGGACGCGGCGGGATGTCGATGAACTGTCCGTGATGCTCGACGACGTCCTCGGGCCAGAAGCGCGGCACGAGATACATGGCCTCGGTGATCATCGGTGGCAGATCGACGAGGTCGTAACCGAACGTGCCCGCCTCCTGCTGCGTGCCGCCCTTGCCGAATCCGACATGGAGTCGACCGTTCGAGAGGATGTCGAGCGTGGCGCACCGCTCGGCGATCTTGACCGGATGGTTCATCTGCGGTGGGAGGCAGATGACACCGTGTCCGATCTCGATGCGCGACGTCGCACCGGCGACGAAGGCGAGGAACGTCTCGGGTGCACTCATGTGCGCGTAGTACGACAACGCCGTGTGCTCGACGGCCCAGATGACGTCGAAGCCCACCTCCTCGGCGAGAAGCGCCTGGTCGAGGACGTTGCGGAACACCTCGTGGTCACCCTCGCGAGAGGCGTCGGCCGTCTGGGCCTCGTAGATCAGCGAGAACTTCATGGATCCCCCCACGATGAAGATGTGGCCAATGGCCACACAGATTCCCCCGCATCCTCCAACCCGCCACGACGCCTGTCAAGGGACCGGTCACCGATCGACGAATCCGCTGGCGTGGGTACTGTCCTGCCCGTGATCGTGGGGGCACCGTGAGTCGACGTTCGAGATGGACATTGATGGTCATCGCCGCCGCCGAGGGACTCATCATCCTCGACATCTCGTTCGGTTCCGTGGTGCTCGATGAGGTGCAGCAGCAGTTCAACACCTCCATCGCCGCGCTGCAGGGCATCCTCGCGGGCTACGCGCTCATCGTCGCCGCGTTCACCCTCACTGGCGGGAGCCTCGGCAAGCGCTGGGGGAGCCACAACACGTTCCGCATCGGCCTCGTTCTCCGCGCGATCGGAGCTGTGGTCACGGCATGCGCGTTCGATGTGTGGTCATACGGACTCGGCGAAGCGGCACTGGCCGGCGTCGGCATGGCACTCGTCAGTCCGGCAACGAGTTCGATGGTGGGTTCCCTGTATTCGGGCAAGGACAACGCGAAGGCGTTCGGCATGATCGGCGCATCGATCGCCATCGCCGGTGGCGTCGGCCCCATGCTCGGAGGGCTGATCGCCACCGAACTCTCATGGCGATGGTGCAACTGGTTCGAGTTCGCACTGTGCCTCGTGCTGCTCGCTGGCAGTTTCGTCATCCCCCGCATTCCCGTAGCGCTCGATCATCCGCGACTCGACGCTCTCGGCATCCTCACCAGTGCGGCAGCGTTCACTGCGATCGTGCTCGGTCTCAACCAGGCCAACGAATGGGGATGGTGGCAGAACGCCGGATCACCGATCACCGTCTTCGGTCGCTCGCCGACCCTGTTCATCGTGGCTGGTGGCGTCGCACTGCTCTTCGTCTTCGCTGCGATCGAACGGCGTCGCAGCCGACTCGGTCTTGCCGTGCTGCTCGACTTCGAACTCCTGCGCAATCGCGAACTTCGCTCAGGACTGCTGGCAACGTTCAGCACTCAGGGCGCGCTGGCCGGCTGTCTGTTCGTAGTGCCCGTGTATCTGCAGATCGTGCAGGGAAGATCGGCGTTCGTCTCCGGTCTCTACTTGTTGCCGATGGCGGCGACTGCATTCCTCGCCTCGATGCTCTGGCCCCGAGCTGCGCAACGATTGCGCGCCAACACGCTGGGCATGATCGCTGGTGTTGCGATGCTCTTGTGCACCATCTGCGTCTACTGGGACGTCGAACCCGCCCTGTGGGGCTCCACACTCCTGCTCGGCATCGCAGTGTTCGGCATCGGCTCGGGAATCATGGATTCGCAACTCGACGCGATCACCCAAGCCTCCGTACCCGATGAGCGAGCGAGTGAGGCAGCGGGTCTCCAGTGCACCGCCGACAACTTCGGCTCCGCCATCGGAATCGCACTCGTCGGAACCGTTCTGATCATCTCGCTCTCTTCCGGTGCGCAGAAGTACATGCGGGATGTTCCGGTCGCTCCGTCGACCTACGACAAGGTCGAGGTCGAGGTCGAGGCCGGCGTACCGATGGTCGATGCCGATACGGCCGAGCAGTTCCTCGAGGAGAACGGTGTTCCTCCCTCCGAGGTCGACGTGCTCACGAAGGCCTACCGCAACTCCCAGAACTACGCGCTCGAGACAGCACTGCTCGCCGTCGGAGGACTTTCGATCATCACGATCGTGGTCGCGTCCCGATTGCCGAGGAAACGGCTCGAGGAGATCGAACAGGAATCGGTCGACGCCTGAGTCGGTCTCAGAAGTCCTTGATGTTGATCGTTGCCGTCAACTGACCGCGAGGTGACCCACTGAACAACGGGGTGTCACACGAGAGGGAGACGGTACCCATCGTCATGACCTCGCACGACGAGCCGGCGTAGGGCTCCTCCTTCTTCCCCTCAGCCGGCGGACGGGGATCGACCTTGACGGTGATCGTCACGACCGTGCCGCACCCGTTGCACGAGGTACCGCCATTGGCGTCGACCAGTTCGAACAGTCCCTGCCAGACGACGACGCCGCCGATCATGCGGTACCCGCCGTACTCCAGTGTGGCGCCGGGCGGAACGCCGATCACGTTGCCGTTCACGATCGGAAGCACGGTGTCGGCCTTGGGCTCACGTAGGAGGTTCTGGCCATCAGCATCGACGAGCGGCCTGATCGAGAACTTCTTCTGCGAGGTCATGGCGTTCTGGATGCTCACGCGCAAGGGCCAGGTCGTGAAGGAGAAGCGCGGTCGCTGATGCCCACCATGGATCTTCGGCTGCAAGCCCGAGTCGTAACTGCACGCGATGTAGCGACCATTGGTGCATGCGACTGTGGGCTCACCCGTCCAGGTGTTGTTCATCGAGATCTTCGCCGGCGTCTGATCGAGTTCGAAGAACGGCGACTGGAACGGCGTGCGATCGAACGGCGATGGCATTGCACTGATCTCGAGCTTGTTGACCGTGCCCTCCCATGGCTGGGACTGCTCGAATCCCATGGCGGCGGTGCCACGGAACGGGTTGGGAGTGAGGCGCCCAGCGCAAGCCGTTGCGTCAGGCGGATTGCGATCCTGCCCGCAGAGCGCGGTGCGGCTCGAACCGACTCGCTCCCCCGTCACGACACCCGACGCGCCACCCGGTTGGTAGGCACCCAGCAGCGATCCGGAACCGGTGGCAACCGCGCTGAATCTATGGACGGTCAACGGCAGACGGTCCGGCTCGGCGTCGGAGATCACGCCCGGTGCGGTGAACACCGAGGTCCGATTGTCGAGGATGAAGCACGAGGCGACCATGTAGCCGTTGATCTCGGAGGTGGAGTTGCGGGCCTCTCCCACCCCACAGAACGCATCGATGTCGAGCTGGTCGGTGTTGGCACCAGGAATCCCGGTCGCGTTCGGATCGGACTGCGACTGGGCCTCGGCCAGCATGCGGGCCCTCGGCGAGGATGACAGATCTCCCGAGCACGCCAACGCCACGACGGAGAGGAATGCGAGCACGAGCACGACGATCGAACGGTTCGATCTCATGTCGATCCCTCCCTGAAGTTGATCGAGAAGGTCAAGAGGTCATCGCCGCCAGCAACCGACGAACCGGAGCAGTTGTAGGTGGCGTTGGGTGAGATGCTCGTGACCGTGCATGTGGACGATCCCGCCGGATTCGCCGAACCGGTGTCGTAGTCGAAGCTCACCGTCACCTTCGTTCCGCAGCCCGGACACGTCGGCGTCGGCATCATCGAACCGACACTGTCGGTGACCCGATAGGTGAGGGTGTACGTCGATCGACCCGACACTGCGCGATAACCACCGTAGAACGCGTTCGACTTCGGCGGGACGAGCGAGGCGTTGGTCGACTGACCCTTGGGATCGGCGACGAAACGGTCGGACGTGCCCGAGGTCGAATCGAGCTTCAAGTAGACGTTCGGCGCGGAGTTCTGGAGCCGGATGCGGACGGGTCGATTCGTGATCGTGTACGTGGGACGGCTCCTGTATGACTTGGCTCCGAACGAGTTTCCATCGAGCGTCGACTGGAGATAGGTGCCGTCGGTGCCACTGCCGCTGTTGCTCCCGACGAACGGAGTGTCGAAGTACGCCTTGGCCGGCGAACCCGAACGAATCGAAGGATCGGCCGGGACGATCTCGAGTTCGATCGTGACTCCGGACCATGGGCCGTTGGACTTGAACATCATCGCGGCGGTGCCCGAGAACGGATTGGGCGTGAGACGCCCAACGGAACTGGTTCCCGGTGAGGATTCCCAGTACATGATCCCGCCCCAACAGCCCGAGCCGGCGTAACCCCCGAGTTCACCGAAATATCCATTCCCAGAGCAATAACGGTTCACGGTGAGCGGGATCGTCGCGCCGAGCATGAACGGACCGGTGAAGGCTCGCGTCTGGTTGGTCAGCACGAAGCAGGCGTCGATGTTGGTGTTGGAACGACAGAACGAGTCGAGGTCGAGGTCATCCGAATTGCCACCGGGGATCCCACTCGCCCCAACCGTCGCGCCCTCGGCCATCACGACGGGTTGTCTCTCGGTCGACAAGCCATTGAACGTCGCGCCGCCGGAGCACGCGGAGCCCACGAGTAGCAGACCGAACGCGAGCAGGGCGAACGCCAGGCCTCGACGATGCCGAGCGCGAATGCCCCCTGGGGGCGAACTCCTGCGACCCGATTCCCTTGGAGTGGGTTCCCCCATCACGACCATCCTGTTCACTGCGTCGTTCCCGGCGCACCGATCGCCTTTCCGGGACGCCGTATCCTTTCACGCCGGCAGCGCGGCGCGCGTTCGCGAGTCGGTGACATCATGGGCCGGTGAGCGAGACCTCGGCACCGACGGAACAGTCGCCCGACCACCCGAACTCGTGGACGGGCCGAGCGTTCTACCTCGCCATCGCCGGCATCGCCTGCGCCCAAGGCGTCGTCTCGCTCGACAACGTGGGCGTCACGATCCTGGTCCGCACCATCGAGGTCGATCTCGACACCACCCTGACCGCCGTGCAGTACGGAGTCGCCGGCCAACTCCTCTTCGGAGCGGCCTTCATGATGGTGGCGGCCCGACTGGGCGATCTCCTGGGTCGCACCCGGATGTTCAAGGTGGGATTGGCTCTGCGACTCGTCGGCATGGTCGTCACCGTCGTCGCTCCCAACGCGTTCGTGTTCTTCCTCGGTCGAGCCGCGATCAGTGGCATCGGAACGGCACTGGCTCTCGTCAATGGTCTGGCCATCCTCGGCGTGACGTTCTCGGGAGCCAACAGGGTGAAGGCCTCGGCAGCCCTCACCGCCGGCACTGCGGCAACCGGCATCGTCGGCCCACTCCTCGCCGGTGCATTCGCGGGTTCGATCGGTTGGCGTTGGTTCTACGTGCTCTGTGCCGTCCTCACCGGAACTGGGTTGATCGTCTCGCGTTGGACTCCAGTCGCCCCGGCCGTCGACCGTTCCCAGAGGATCGACCTGCTCGGCGCCCTCCTGGCCATCATCTCGTTCGGATGTGTGCTGTTCGGGATCCAGCAATCGACGCCATGGGGCCTGTTCGAGGTGCGCGATGCACCGTTCACCATCGCGGGCCAGTCACCTGCGCCGTTCCTGCTCATCCTCGGCGCCCTGCTCGTGGTCGGCTTCGGCTGGTTCGAACATGTGCGACGCGTCCGCGGTCACGCCGTCCTGTTCGACGTGCGCATCCTGCGAAACCATTTCGTTCGCAACGCGAACCTCGCGGTCATGACCTTCGGTGCAGTGCTCTTCGGCGTCACCTTCCTGGTTCCCGTCTATCTGCAGGTGATCCAGGGTCTGTCCCCGTTCGAATCGAGCCTTCGAACGGTCGCCTACGGCATCGGCGCACTCGTCCTCGCCTTCGGAGTCACACGCCTCACGCGCCGGTTCGAACTGCGTGGACTCTTCTCCATCTGCATCGGGTTCCTGGCCCTGGCCATCTTCGTCCTCGGGTGGGAGATCGGTCCCCTCCCATGGGGAGCCACGCCTCTCGGCATGTTCATCCTCGGATGCGGGCTCTCGCTCACGAAGGGACCCTTGAACGTCGCCACCCAAGCCGCAGTGCAGCCCGAGGGACGTGGTCAGGTGAGCGCCGTGAACGAGACGTCGTGGGCGATCGGTGGATCGCTCGGCGTGGCCATCATCGGCACGATCCTGCTCGCGTCTCTCGCAGCCGGTGCGCAGGGCCTCGTGAACTCGAACACCACGGCGAGTCCGCAGGCGAGGGAGATCGCCCAGGGATACATCGACCGCGGACTGGAGTTCGTGCCCGAGAAGAGGGTGCGCGAGTTGCTCGATGCCCAGGGGCTCGAGCAGTCCGATGTCGACATCCTCACCGCCAGCTACAAGAGGTCCGCCAACGACGCCCTGCTGTACGCACTCGGTGGTGCGATGGCGATCACACTCCTCGGCCTCGTCTTCACGCGTCGCCTGCCCCGCTGGAATCCCTCGGCGAACCCGGTGAACACCCGGGGCGATCCCGGGGCGTGAGTCGGCGTCGGTAACCTCACGAGATGCGGTCAACCACCAGTCGTACCCTTCGCGTCGTCGCGTCCACGCTCGTGGCCGCACTCATCGTTCTCGGCGCTCCCGCGTGCAGTGGCGGCGGAGCTTCGGCGAAGGGCACCAAGCTCACCATCCCCGTGCTGTGGGCCGGCACCGACGGCAGTGGAAACCCCGCCGGTGGAGTCGAGCGAGCGAGCGTCACGGTCGCGCAGTTGGGTGCACCCGGTTTCGGCCTCGACCTCTCATCGGTGGAGGCCAAGAAGGCCGGCCCGCAATGGATGGCTGCGTCGACCACTGCAGCCGCGGTCGCCACGTTGTTGAGCAGCGCCGATCCGTCGACGATCGACATCAAGTACACGGTCGAGAGCAACATCGATGGTCCATCAGGTGGTGCGGTGCTCACCGTCGCAACGCTCGCCGCCATCCGTGGTGCGACGCTCGATCCGAAGGTGACCATGACCGGCACCATCTCCCCCGACGGCACCGTCGGAGCGATCTCCGGCGTACCGCTCAAGTTGCGAGGTGCGGCGAAGGCGGGTTACCGCAAGGTGCTGCTACCGATGGACAACCTCACCTCCTCGGGTGACGCGCAGACCTCCGACATGATCGAACTCGGCCGTACGCTCGGGCTCGAGGTCATCGGAGTCAAGGATGTGAGCGAGGCCTACGGCCAGTTCACCGGCTCCTGGATCACTCCCGAGTTCGCCCCCGACGAGCGACTCTCCGATCCCGTGGCGCTGGCTGCGGCCACCACGACACAACGTCTCATCAATCGCCTGCAGGCCGAGCTGTCGCCGTCGACTTCGGGTGGTGCGAAGCGCGCCACCCTGCTCGACGAGACGAACCGAGCCCTCACCGCACTCGCCGCGGGTCAGACGGCCACCGCCTACGCGATCGCGCAGGACGCCTACACCCTCATGTCGCGGGCGAACGGCGCCGCTCCCTACATCGCCTTGGGCAACGCCTATGCGTCGCAGCAGCAGGTCCAGTCCGCGCTCACGCGCCTCCAAGGTGACGCGAAGGACCTGCTCGCTCGCACCTCGGCTCGCATCATCGCCGAATCGGACGTGACGGGACTCGACGCGGTCGACCAGATGTCCCTGCCGTTCGCAATGGGTTGGTCCACCTACGGCGAAGCCGTGCTCAAGGGACTCCTGCCCTTGCTCGAATCGGGTGAGATCAGTGCGAATGCATTCGCCGACGTCGGCTCGGTGATCGGTGAACAACGAGCAGCACTCGAGGTGTTCGACGTCGATGCCATCGAGATGGCCAAGTCGGCGCGCAACACTGCCGCTGTGATCACCACCGGTGCGACGCCAGTGACGTTCCTTTCGCAGTACACCAACTTCCTCAACCGATCGGCCGATGCCAACCTCACGTACTACCGAACCGTCGTGAAGCGCGGCACCCCGCAGGACATCGACGGGAATGGCAACCCCAACTACCAGTGGCTCGCCGCATCCGCCTACAAGGACGAGAGCCTACGCACACCACTCGACGAACAAGAGATCTCGCTCGAGGTGCAGCAGGCGGCGCGCGCCGTCACGTACTTCGTGCTCGGAGCATCGCTCGTGGCCGATTCACAGGCGCTCGGCATCCAGGGAAGTGGCATCGGCGCCGATCCCATCAAGACCACGCGCCCCAGCCTGCTCGCCAATTCCATCGACATCGCCAGCCAGAACGTGGTGAACCAGACCGCGGCACTGCGTCAACGCAACATCGACGTCACGCCCGCACTGTGGTCGGCGCAATGGGGCCGTGCTTCGGCCCAGAACCTCACCGACACCTCTCGCGCGGTGGCCGGCAGCGTGATCGCGCTGAACGAGCTCTGGTACGACGTGATGTGGGTGAGCGCCCTGCGAGCCGCCTTCGGTCAGTGATCAACGCGTGGTCGTGGTGGTGTCCTGACCACGACCGCCGCGACCACCGGCCACACCGAGGTTGCCACCGCCCGCGCCGAGCGCGCCCTGCGAGATCCGCGTCGCAGTGAGCTCACCGTTCGAGGCGCTCTGACCGAACGCTGTGATGATGTCACCGACCTTGAGGTCCGACACCTTGCCGATACGGCTCTTCGTGATCGTGGTCGATGATGACAACGTCACCGTGTAGGTGGAGCCATTGCGCCCGGTCATCGTGATGGTGTTGCCATCTACCGCGGTGACCTGACCTGCGGTCATCCCGCCGCCCTGACCACCGGGAGCGCCGTTGGGGATCGAGCCCCCGTTGGGCAGTGATCCACCGTTCGGCATCGAACCGTTCGGGCCGCCCTGTTGGCCGTTCTGACCCCCCTGACCACGGCCGATGATGTTGCCGTTGGCGTCGGTGGGCGGCGTGAAGTTGCCGGTGCCGTTCGGGTCCTGCTGACCGTTCTGTCCACCTTGGCCACGACCCTGACCCACCTGCACATCACCCATGTCGTTGATGCGTTCGGCCGTGACGTTCGTGCCATCGACGGTTCCGGTGACGGTGAGCTGATCGCCGACCGCGATGTCGTTCACCTTCACATCACCCGACAGTGTGACCGTGGTGTCGGAGTTCGTGACGATCTTCGTCTCGGTTCCGTCATCGGCCTTCACCGTGATCGTGGAGCCATTGATCTTGGTGATGGTTCCCGAGGCGCCCGGGAACCCGCGTCCACCCCCCTGGCCCGCAGCGGCTGGCGCCGCGCTCGACGCCGTGGAGTTCGAATCGGAACGGCTCATGAACCAGATCACACCGACCACGACGATGGCGGTGACGACGCCGGCGATGATCCACGTACGCGCAGAAGCACCGCTCCTGGCCGGCGGTGGTGGCGCGACCGGAGTGTCATCGCTCGAGTGGAACGACGGAGTCTCGGGTGCGTTCGGCGGTGTGGTGTCTGACATGTGAGGTCCTCCTGGGACTCAACCGCCCGGACGGGTCGGGGCATTGCCACCAGCGGGGAAGTTCCCACCTGGCACATTGCCACCGGTACCGCCGGCGGGGATCTGGACGGTCTGACCGTTGGGGAGGGTGAATCGGTTCGACGAGTTGTTGGAGTTGTTGTTGCCGTTCGAATTGTTGGAACGGGCCTTCGTGGCACTTCCGGGAAGGGGTTCGTCGAGATCGGCGAGGACGACCAGTTGGCCGACGTCGAGGCCCGACGTGATCTGCGTGCGATCGTCACCAGCCACACCGATCTCGACCGGCACCGACGTGACGGTCGAACCCGTGAGCACGTCGACGGTGCGGCCGGTCGTTCCGAGTCGGATGGCCGAGGTGGGGATGGCCACTGCGCCAGGAGCGGTCGCAGTGATGATCGCGCCCGTGCCGATGGCACCGTTGCGCAACGCACTCGAGCGACCGTCGAGAGCGATCGTGACCCGATAGGTGGGCGTGGTTCCCGTCGTCGCTGTCGACGGCGCGAGGGCGATCAGCGAGACGCGACCGTTGATCGGTGTCTCGGAGCCGTCGGGCAGCACAGTGGCTCGTTGGTTGATGCGAATGTTGGGCACCTGATCGACACTCACCGCCATGGTCGACTCGAATCCACCGGGCCCCTGCACCAACACCGTCGCAGTCGTGGAGTTCGCCGTCACGCTCTGACCCACGACGAGGTTCAGGGCGATGACGGTGCCCGCGATGGGCGAGACGATGACCGTCTGCAACAGGCTCTGCTCGGCGACGGTGACCGCAGCCTGCGCCGCGTCGACCTGCGCCTGCAATGACGCGATGTCCGACGCGGTCGGCACCGTCGTCGTGGTGTTCGAGGGACGTGCCCCACCGCCGGCGGTGGTGCTGGTACTTCCCGCCTGTTGATTGAGGAGCGCATCGAGTGCAGCCGTGGCCGTGGCCAGGTTCTGCTGTGCACTCGCCACCGACGACTGCGCGCTGGCCGCACGTTGCAACGCGCTCTGACAGGTGGAGATCTGCTGCTGTGTGCTCGGCGCCGCGCACGGTTGGGTGGTGCCGGTGAGTGCTGTGTTGGCGGCCGTGATCGCAGCGTCGACCTGTTGTTGTGCGGCCACCACCCGGGCCTGCGCCTGGGCCAACGGTGAACCGCCGCCACCACCGCCCCCACCACCGGGCGTGGTGGTCGTCGTCGTTGCGGCGGCCGCCGCCTGCGCATCGAGCGCCTGGGTGAGGTTGAGATTGGCCTTCGCCAACGACGCCTGCTTGGCATGCAGGGTCGTCTCGAACGACGTGGGGTCGAGCGTCGCCATCGATTGACCGGGCTGCACGGTCGCACCGACGCGCACGTCGATGGTCTTCACCGTGCCCGCGACCGGGAATGCGACGGTGGCCTCGGAGACCGGCTCGATGCTGGCCACGCCGGTGATCGTGGACGACACGTCGTGGACGCCGACCTTCGCCGTTCGCCAGCGCGAACCCGGGGCCGGCGACGTGACCTGCACGATCACATACGCGATGAGCGCGAGCACGGCAAGGACGACGAGGAGTGCAGATGCCGGTCTCCACGGGTTGCGCGGCTTCGAGCGCTCGATCAGCTGTTCCATCGATGCGGGAGTGGCCTGCGACATGTCAGTCGTTCCTCAGCGCATCGATCGGAGCGAGACGAGCGGCTCGCGTTGCGGGATACACGCCGAACACCACGCCGATGACGACCGCGACCGCAACACCGGCGATCGAGGCGGGGATCGACACCTCCACACGGCTCGAGGTGAAGTGCGGGATGAGCACACATCCGAGGATTCCGAGCCCCACACCGAGGACTCCGCCGGCGAAACCGAGGATCGACGCCTCGAGCAGGAACTGCCGACGGATGGACGCCGGGCGCGCACCCAGCGCCTTGCGCAGACCGATCTCCGGGATGCGCTCGGTGACCGACACCAACATGATGTTCATCACGCCGATCCCACCCACCAACAGCGAGATGATGGCGATGCCGGCGAGCATGAGCGCCATGGTCGAGTCGACCTTGTTCGCAGCCGAGAGCAATGACTGCTGAGTGGCGATGCTGAAGTCAGCGGCGGCCGGGTTCGTGATGTTGTGCAGGTTGAGGAGGAGGTTGTTGGTCTCCTGGTACGCAGCGGTGAGCGTGTGTGAAGAACTCGCCTTGACGTAGATCTGACTCACTGCGGCTCTCGAGGTGCCGCCGACGAGACGTTGCGCATAGGTGGTGTAGGGAACGATCGCAAGGTCGTTGTTGGACGTGGCCTCGGACGAGCTCAGCGGTGCGAGCACGCCGACGACCGTGAGTTGGATGCCGTTGTACGTGATCTGCTGACCGACGGGGATGTCCGACGGGAACAGCTGCGCCGCGGTATCGGGACCGAGCACGACGACGGGCGCTGCAGTGGCCTCGTCGGTCTCGGTGATGAAGCGCCCCGACTCCATCTCACGCGACCTCACGGTGCGCCAACTCGGAGTGGTTCCCATGAGCGAGGTGGTCCAGTTCGTGAGCCCGACGGTGAGTGACACCGAACTCGTGGCGACGGGACAGACGGCCACGACGTCAGGGGTGCTCGGGCTGTTGGCGAGCGCGAGCGCGTTCTGCACCGTGAGCGTCGACGCCGTTCCGAACCCACCGCGCTGACCAGTGCTGCTGGTGGCGCTGCCCGGCGACACGACGAGGATGTTCGTGCCGAGCTGATTGATGTCGGCTCGCACCTGCGCCTGTGCGCCCTGTGCGATGCCCACCGACAGGATGACGGCAACGATGCCGATCATGATGCCGAGCATCGTGAGGGCCGACCGCAATCGATGGCTGCGCACCGATTCGAGCGCGGTGCGAACGGTGTCGCGCCACTTCACGGCTGGGTACCGCCGACGAGAGAGCTCATGGAGGTTCCACCCGATGCGATCATGCCGTCGCGGATGGTGACGACTCGCGACGCGCGGGCAGCGACTTCGGCCTCATGGGTGATCATCACGATCGTGCGTCCCTCGGCATGGAGGTCGGAGAGCAGACGCAGTACATCATCGGTCGATGACGAATCGAGGTTGCCGGTTGGTTCATCGGCAAGGATCAGCGCCGGTTCGGTGACGAGCGCTCGTGCGATCGCAACGCGCTGCTGCTGACCGCCGGAGAGTTCTCCGGGACGATGACGGGCACGGTCGGCCAGTCCGACACGCGCTAGGGCGCGGGCAGCACGCTCTCGTCGTTCGGCCGGCGGCACCTGCGCGTAGACGAGAGGAAGCTCGACATTCCGCTGAGCGGTCATCTCAGCCAGGAGGTTGAACTGCTGGAACACGAAGCCGATCATGCGATTGCGCACATCGGACAGGCTGTTCTGAGTGAGTTCGGAGACGTCGTATCCCATCAGTTCGAATCGGCCCGTCGTGGGTACGTCGAGGCATCCGATGATGTGCATCAGCGTCGACTTGCCCGAACCGGACGGGCCCATGACCGCAACGAATTCGCCTGCGTCGATCTGCACCGAGACCGAACGAAGCGCAGCCACCTCGAGCGAACCCGAGCGGTAGACCTTGCCCACGTCGATCATGCGGATGACCGGCGTCGACGGATCCGTCGTGATCGTGACCGACACGCTCAACCCCCGTTGCGGGTGCCGGTGCCGCTCTGATTCCGAGCGATCGACGTGGTGGTGGTGATGCTCTCGATCCCGGTTCCGCCGGGCACGACGATCTGCTCGCTGCGCCGCAGGCCCGAGCGGATCTCGATCTGACCGCCGCCACTCGCGCCAGTCGTCACGGTGACGACCCTGGTGTTCGTCGTCGAACCATCGACACTCAGTACGACCGTGCTCGTTCCGTCAGCCGCAGTGGTGACCGCCCGCTGCGGCACGGACAACACGTCGGCACTCGATGCCACCGTGATCGTCGCGATCACCGATGCCCCCACGTAGAACTTGGTGGGATCACCGGTGAACAGGATGGTGACGGGGAAGGTGGCGACGCCGGACGACGCGTTCGCCACGGCACCCACACTCGTGACCTTGCCCGTCGTTGTCGCACCTGTGGTCGTGGAGCGCGTGTTCGCGGCCGCGGCGATCGTGGTGGTCGTGGTCTGCTGACGACCACCACCGAACCCGCCGGTCGATGCGGTCGACGTGGTGATGGCGAGCGTGGCGTTCTGATCGACCGCGATCTTCGAGATGTCAGCGCTCGTGATCGGAACGTCGACCTTGTAGATGCCCGTGGTCTGCATGTTGATCTGGCCCGTCGTGGTGGTCGACGACGAGCCGGTGCCGGTCTGCTGACGATTCTGCGCGTTGGACGCAGTGCCAGCTCCGACATTCGCATTGCTCGATCCCGAGCCGGTGGCCGAACCGGTGAGCGAGGTGCCGCCGGCGCCACTCGATCCGAGCACCTGGCCGACGGTGAGATTCACCGAAGTGATGACACCGTCGAAGCTCGCGACGAGTGAGGTGCCCTTGAGCGCGTTCTGTGCTGCGGTGAGTGCATCGGTCGCGGTGGTGACCTGCGCTTGATCAGCGATCAACTGCGCGGCCGAAGCATTCGCTGCCGTGTCGTCGCTCAACTTCGCCTGGGCCTGCGCCAAGGTGGCCGTCGCCGTATCGACCGCAGCCTGCAGCGTGGGCGAGTCGAGGGTGGCCAACACTTGGCCGGCCTTCACCGCATCGCCCGCCTTCACGTTCACCGCTGTGACCATGCCCGCAGCACTGAAGCTGAGCGCATCGGTGGCGACGGCGGCGAT
Organism: uncultured Bifidobacterium sp.; assembly: GCA_964454715.1. Classification (GTDB taxonomy): domain Bacteria; phylum Actinomycetota; class Acidimicrobiia; order Acidimicrobiales; family Acidimicrobilacustridaceae; genus Acidimicrobilacustris. The sequence goes on from CAYVUO010000004.1 coordinate 25,820, forward strand.
GGTGCCCTGCGCCGAGACGGTCTGCGCGATCGGTCCGAACGTGACGTCGACCACCTGATCGCTCGCCGCGGAGGCACCACGTGTCGACTTCGATCCCGAGGATCGGAAGAAGGTCCACCAGATGCCGATGGCGAGCACGGCGACGATCGGCATCACCACCGCAGGATGCAGCAGTCGACGCCAACCGGACGAGTACGGCCCGGCCGCGGGTGAGTTCATGGTTCCGATACCCCCACACTGGAGAACGAGGCCGAATCCTTGCAGTCCAGCGCCCCAGTGTGGCCGCGCTGGGTAAGGGAGGGGTGAGTGGCGATCACCCGAGGAAGTCGCGCAGCGAGGGCGCGTCGGATCGCGCCTGTCGTCGGCCCATCGTGATGGCTCCGGGAACCGCCCGGGGATCCATGAGACGGGTGAGGTCGACCGAGTCCGGGGTCCGCACGAAGACCTCCGATCCGGCTGCCCTGGTGGCGTCGAGTTCGCGGCCGAGGGCACCCGGGGCCTGGGTCATGGTGCCGGTATGGGCGACGGAGGGGTCGACGAGGGCGAGCACCACGACGCGCTCGGCCCCGGCGATGAGGTCGAGATGGGTTCCCGAGCCCGACACCCCGCCGTCCATGCAGCGGCGCTCGCCGATGGGTTGGGTCGAGAAGATGCCGGGCACGGCACTGCTCGAGGCCACGGCCCGACCGATGCTCACCCCGGCCCGCTCGGTGAGCACCACGCGCTCACCGGTGTGCGCATCGACCGTCGTGAGATGCAGCGAGGATGCGGGCCAACGACGGGCCAGCAGCATGAGCGAGGCATTGCGGGCCATCCGCGCCGCCGACGGGGTGCGGGCCACCAGTGCGGCGTGGCCGATGGCGGTGATCGCCGCGGGAGTCGGGTCGTCACAGGCCACGAAGAGATCGAGGGCCCGCTGCTGGCTCGGAGAGAGGGTCGAGGCCGGCGCCAGGGCGGAGACGAGCTTCGGCACCCGGGCCAACGCCGTGAGCTCGCGCTCGAACCGACCGAGATGCCCGGCTTCGAGCAACGAACCGACGAGCGATCCCGCCGACGTGCCGACGACGCGCTGGGCCCCAGCGAGATCGACGCCGAGGCGGGCCAGTTCGCGCACGTACGCGGTCTGCCACGCCACGAACCACACACCGCCGCCCCCGAGGCTTACCCCGAGGTGGAGGCCATCACCATGGCGGGCCCCGAAGTCGATGGGCACGGCGAGCCCGTCGGCCGAGGTGGAGCGCACGAGTGGAGCGGTGACGGACATGGCCCGGAATCTACTGACGATCAGCCAGTCGCTGCCGCAGGTGGCGGAGCTGGCTCCTCCTCGCGCGGCACGAACCACAGCAGGAACGCGCCCCATACGAGGAGCAGCCAACCGAGGCCGAAGAGCAGACCGCCGATCACGTCGGTGATCCAGTGCTTGGCCAGCAGCCAACGACTCGGTCCCTGCAACACACCGATCACACCGACGATCGAACCGGTGATCGTCGACCACGGCCGCGGCAGGCAGAACCACAGCGCGATCGCGATCGCGACGAGCCCTGCCATGCCCGAAGTCGTATGACCCGATGGGAACGACGGGAAGTCGAGCGGCGACTGCCCGGGGTGGATGATGAACCACGGAGGCCGCGGCCGTTCGACGATGCGCTTCGTGAGGTTCGAAAGCGCATGACCACCCATCGACGAGACGAAGATGAACGCGCCCCACCGCCATCGCTTCGCGATCACGAAGGCAAGGGCGGCGCCGAGTTCGATCGGCACGATGTGCTCGCCCGAACCGATCCACGTGATGACCTCGGAGATCCAGCGGATGATGCCGGGAGTGTCGGCCCGATCATGGAACCAGGTGTTGATGGGCAGGTCGCGCGCGTTGGCCGCATCGATGTTCGAGCGGATCAGCAGTGCGAGTGCCACTCCGACGAGCAGCACGATCGGTCCAGCGATGAGCAGGCGTCTACCGACGTCACGCGATGGGAGCGCGTGCAGACGACGTCCCGCCACGGGCATGCGTCAGCCCTTCACCTTCACGGTGAGTTCGGGCTGCTGTGCCGCCCAGTCTCCCCAGTAGGCCTCGTAGTCGGCCTTGCCGGCGACGTACTTCTGGAGGAACGCCACCGTGAGGTCGTTCGTGAGCAGAAGGCCGCGTGCGTAGTCGATGAACTCGGCGCCGCATCCCTCCTTGGCCTGCGTCTGGATGACCGCGATCACCGGGGCCGGTGCCTCAGGAAGCTTGGGGATCTGATCGAGATAGGCACACACATCGGTGAACGACTGATGCGCGGCGCCAGCGATCTCGACGAGCACGACGGGCGGACCAGTGATGTTCTCGAACGCGATCGCCGCATTGGTCGAAGTGGGCGTCGTGGTGTCCTTCGAACCGGAGATGAGCATCGTCGGCACCTTGTCGGCCGCCAGCTCGGCCGGCGTGAGACGCAGTGTGTACGGCGCCTGGGCGACGACGGCCTTGATGCGCGAGTCGGGCTTCACCGATCCGAGCGACGTGGTGTGGCCCGCCACGTCGGCGATCACGGTGTAGCCGCCGTAGCTGTGACCGACGAGTCCGATGCGGCTCGAGTCGACACGACCGGAGAAGAAGTCGCCACTCGACTTCGAGCGAGCGAGCATGTCGTCGATCTCACGCGTGACATCGGCAGGACGATTGAGATCGTTCTGATCGGGAACCACCGTGGTGTTGGTGAAGCGGTCGAGCGCCGTGTCACCGATGTGGTTGGCCGCCACCACGATGAAGCCCTGCGACGCGAGTTGCTCGGTGAGGAACGAGGCCACGAAGTTCTGGCCGCCACTGCCATGCGCGTAGACGATGAGCGGCAGTGCACCACCCGCAGCGAGAGGCGCATCGGCGATGGCCACCTTCGAATCGATGTACGCGGTGGGCAGCAGCGCGTAGCGAGCGGGCGTGCCCGTGGCCCCCTTGGTGGCGGGATACCAGACGTCGACGGCGAGGTCGCGGGTTCCGGCGGTGTCCTTCACCGTGAGTTGCTTGAAGCCGACGCCGAACGAGGCGCTCGCAGCAGGGGCGATCTCCGGCGGCGCAGCGATCACGGTGCGGGCGGAATCCCCCGATGAACCTCCACATGCGACGGCGAGCACGGAGAGTGCCACGGCGACGAGAGCGGTTCGGGCGATGGTGGAGGAGCGACGAATCATGGCGACACCTTGGCACGCGACGGGGCCCGGCGCTGAGTTGCGCCGGGCCCCGATGATGCGTGGTGTCGGTCGATGATCAGGCGATGAAGATCGGGTTGATCGGAGAGCCCGTCGCTCCAGTGACCTTCAGCGGTGCGATGGCGATGATGCCCTCGTAACTGCCGTCGGCCGCGGCCTGACGCAGGTCGAGGTGCTCGAGCATGTAGATGCCGCACTGCACGAGCAGCATCTTGTGCACGATCAGGAAGTCGTTGTTGTCGAACGGGATGACCTCGACCGCCGCGTTGTCGGAACCCACTGCGGTGACATCACGCTCGGCCAGCCAGTCGGCAGCGTCGGCACCGATGCCCGCCTGGGCGAAGCCCTCGGGCTGACCCTTGGCGTTGTTGTCCCACCACATGTCGAGATGACCGGTGCGGATGAGCACGACGTCGCCGGCGCGCACCTCGGTGCCCTGCGCCTTGGCCGCGCCCTCGAGGTCGGCGCCGGTCAGCATCGTCCCGGGCTCGAGCCAACCCTCGGCGCCCTTGTACTTGACCATGTCGAGCAGCACTCCGCGGGCAGCGAAGCCTCCGACCTTCTCGATGCCGAGCTTGGCCGCGCCACCGAGCGCACGCATCTCACCGAAGGGCACGCCGTTGTAGTGCTGGTGCCCCTCGTAGACATGGATGAGTGCATCCATGTGCGAGGTGGTGTGCGAAGCCATGACGAGAACGTCCTCATGCGCACCCGTGCCCGGCTGAGCGCCGAAGCCGGCATACATGCCGTCGTCGGTGCCGTCCTGCAGCGTGAGGCGCATCGGAACACCGCGGTAGTCGAGCAGCGGAACACCATGACCCTGGATCGGGATGCCGAGGCTGTAGACGCGACCGGACGTGATCGACGTCGCGGCAGCCTTGATGACGTCGGGAGTGAGATGGTTGAGCGCACCGCGCTCGTCATCGGCGCCCCAACGGCCCCAGTTGCTCTTGCTCATGCTGTTCCCCCAGATGGATGCGGATCTGTCCGCGCACCGTAGCCCGCTGACGCAGGGCGATGCATCGGGTCAGGCGAGCGCCGGCAGGATCTCGTCGCGGAGCAGTTCGACCTGCTTCCAACCCATCTCGATCGGCATGCCGCCGCAGAGCGGATGCATCGAGAACATGGCGAAGTCGCCCGCAGCCTTGGCCTCGTCGACCGCTTCGGCCGGCGACACGATGCGGTAGAGACCCTCTTCGCGCAGCTCGTCGACGGTCGACGCGTAGGAGTGCGCCGACGAACGGATGTCGGAGGTCTGCCACGAGTGATACGTCGTCGCCTCGTGCAACAGGTGCGGGCCCATCTCGGCCCATCCCTTGTCGACGTCCTCTACGAAGAAGGTGTGGTGGAACGACTCGGGCGGCGCCATCGCGAAGCCCTGCGTGCCGTATTCGGCGCACTTCTCGTAGTAGTAGGCCTCGACCTCGGGCACCGGAGCGGCCCACATCACGGGCAGACCGAACCTCGCAGCGCGGCGGGCAGCCGGCTTCGACGTGCCACCGAGCAGGAACGGCGGGTGGGGCTGGGTGAACGAACGGGGCGTCACACGCACCGTGGTGCCGCGGTACTCGAACGGTTCACCCGTCCAGGCCTTGAGCATCGTGTCGACGCACTCGTCCATGATCTTGCCGCGGTCCTCCCACGACTTGCCGTGCGCCGCGTACTCCGACGGGCGATAGCCGATGCCACCGATCACGGTGAGGCGGCCCTTCGACATGAGGTCGATGACGGCGATGTCCTCGGCGATGCGCAACGGATCGTGCAGCGGCACCAGCAGCGCCGAGATCGAGACCGACACGTTCTTGGTGCGGCTGAGGATCGCCGCAGCCATCGTGAGCGGCGACGAGCTCCATCCGTTGTCGGCGCCGTGATGCTCCTCGAGCGACACGAAACCGCCGCCGAGTTCGTCGAGCACCTGCACCATGTCGAGCATGGCGTTGTAGCGGTCAGCCATCTCGTTCGGCTCGAGACCGGGCTGAATGCAGTTGAAGCGCATCATCGTCATGGCCATGGCAGTACCCCCTGTGGTGAAGGACGAGAGTCTGCCCCAGCCGGACGGTCTATGCCGACTCGGCGGCCTCGAGGATCGCGATCGCCCGCTGCACCCGCTCGGCGTGCTTGGACTCCTCGCGACCATTGCGCAGCAACAACTCGATGATCTCGGGGTCGGTCTCGGCCGCCGCCCACTTCTGGTAGCCGACGTCGCCCTGGAACTCGCCCTCGACGATGAGGGGGAGGGTCGAGGCGTCGATGCTCTCGGGCAGATCGACCGGGAACTTCTCGAGCACATGCGCCGGGGGCACGTACTCGGAGCCGCGACGGATCGAGAGCACCTGCATGATGCGCTTGGCGTGCCCGACCTCTTCGCGCCCGTTGAGACGCAGCAACTTGGCTGCTTCCTCGTTGCCGAGGCGATCGGCGAGTGCGTCGTAGAGCACATCGCCACTGTTCTCGACCCGGATCAGCAGTTCCGCCGTCTCGTCATCGAGGGTCTCGGCCATGCCGATGCGCATCGTTGCTTCGAAGAAGTCCATCAGACGATCATCGCGCGCTACGGGATCGGCCGCTCTGGCCAGCACCCGATCGACCACGACCTCGGCCGCGACCACCGCCCGCACCGGCCCCGGCACCACCGCCGGAGCGCGGACCGGAACCCGCCGCCGACCGCTGGCCGCCCGAGCGCGGACCCGATCCCGAGCCGGAGCCCGAACCGGAGTTCTGCTTGGGGCGACCACCGGAGCGGGCCTGACCCGCACCACGGGAGTTGGGACGGCCGTGATGCTTGGGCGGCTCGGGCACGTCGAGCACGGCCTTCACCTCGGACGCGCTCTTCTTCAGTCGCTGGCCGGGAGCGATGTCCTGCAGCAGCGGTGAATCGGGGCGGACCTTGGTGACGACCGGGTCGATGCCGGCCTTGCGGGTGAGCTGGGCGACGTCCTTGCGCTGCGACTCTGTCGCGAGCGTGACGACGACACCCTCGTTGCCCGCACGCGCCGTGCGGCCGGAGCGATGCAGATACGCCTTGTGCTCGATGGGCGGATCGGCGTGGATGACCAATGAGACCTCGTCGACATGGATGCCGCGGGCCGCGATGTCGGTGGCCACGAGTGCAGCGGCACGACCATCGGAGAACGCGCTCAGGTTGCGGGTGCGCACGCTCTGCGAGAGGTTGCCGTGCATCTCGACCGACACGACACCATGCGCGTTGAGCTGACGAGTCAACTGCTTGGCGCGGTGCTTGGTTCGAGTGAAGATGATCGTGCGACCAGGTGCCGCAGCGAGATCGACGATCACAGGGAGCCGGTCGTCGGTGGTCACATGGAACACGTGGTGCGTCATCGTCTCGACCGGTGACTGCTCCGAATCGACACTATGGGTGACGGGATCGGTCATGTAGCGCTTGACCAACACATCGACACCGTTGTCGAGCGTGGCCGAGAACAACAGGCGCTGACATTCATCGGGTGTGCGATCGAGCAGACGCTTCACGCCGGGGAGGAATCCGAGATCAGCCATGTGATCGGCCTCATCGAGCACCGTGATCTCGACCTGGTCGAGCTTGCAGTGACCCTGGGTGATGAGGTCCTCGAGACGACCGGGACACGCGACGACGATGTCGACACCGCGTCGCAGTGCATCGACCTGCGGGTTCTGACCGACGCCACCGAACACGGTGGTGGAGCGCAGACCCACTCGCTGTGCGAGCGGAGCGATCGTCGCATCGATCTGCAATGCGAGTTCACGCGTGGGGGCGAGGATGAGCGCACGCGGGCGACCGGGACGGCGGTCGAGCTGCAACATCGACAGACGAGTGAGTACCGCGAGACCGAACGCGAGCGTCTTGCCCGAACCGGTGCGGCCACGACCGAGCACATCGCGACCGGCGAGTGAATCGGGCAGGGTCGCCACCTGGATGGGGAACGGCGCATCGATGCCGTCGAGGGACAACGCTGCGCACAGGGTCTCGGGCACGCCGAGCGCCAGGAATCCATTCGAAGGATCGACGGGCGGCAGCGCCTTCTGCGGCTTCGGGGCCCGCTCGGGAGCGAGCGGACGTTCGCCCCGGCGCTGGGTGCGCGCGCGTGACGAGGAGCGGGTGGAACGGGGGCGATCGAACGCCATGGGGGATATCTCCTGCTGAGGTCCGCTGAGAAGGCAAGGGGCCGAATCAGCACCACCGGTGGGTGTGCAACAGGCCTGAGCGGTTCAGCGGCGCCGCTCCCGAAGTGGAACGACCCAATCACCCTACAGCATCACTGCACCGAATCCCCCATCGCCCCTTCAGGGTCGGCCGGCGTGCGGTACTGCGACCTCGATCATCTCGATCGCTCCTTCGCGCACGAGCGATCGTTCATGTGAATCCGAGGAAGGTGCGGTCATCGCGAAGAGATGACGGCCGTCGGGCCCACCGAGCATGCACGCATAGGTGTTCATCTTCGTCGCGATGTCATCGAGGATCACGCCACCTTCACCGACTCGCAACAACCTCGGCGTCAACGCTGTTGCGGCCCAGACTGCGCCCTCGGCATCGAGACAGATGCCATCGGGCGCGGCCATCTCGGGCGAGAGATCCGCCCAGACTCGTCGATTCGAGAGCGTGCCGTCGGGGGCGACATCGAATGCGGTGAGACGCAGCGCCAACGTCTCCGCCACGATCATCGTGCGACCATCGGGTGTGAGCACCGTGCCATTGGGGAAGATCAGACCTGACGACGCGACGCTCACAGCGCCATCGGGGTCGACCCGACACATCACCGTCGTGAGTGACTCGGGATCCGCGAACAGGCCCTCGATGCCGTGCTCGGCGAGGAACACCTCATAGTCGAAGCCGAAGTTGCCCACGTACGCCCGTCCCACTCCGTCCACGACGAGATCATTGGCGTGCCACGTGAAGTACTCACCCAGGTCGGCGTGCACGTGCAGTCGCTCCCCGTCCCATCGCAGGAGCCGTCGATCGAGCATCGACGTGACGAGCAATTGTCCGTCGGGCAACCATCCGAGGCCCGAAGGTTGCGACTCGACCTCGAACTCGCGTCGATCGTCGCCGTCGAGACCGATCGAATGGACGGCGTGGTCGTAGAAGTCCGAGTACCAGAGACGACCCTCGTGCCAACGCGGCCCCTCACCGAACCAGAGGCCGTCGCGCAGGATCGTCGTCATTGCGGCAACCTCGCCCGCTTCACCGCAGCGCGCAGGTGCACTGCGTCGGGTTCGAGGATGTCGCCCTTTGCCACTGCTGCATCGAGTGACGCGACCCATGCCGATTCGAATGCTGCTCGACCGTTGGGCATGGCCCACGACGCGAACGCAGCGGGCGGTGGCGTGACCGTCGTGCCGAACAGACTGCACAGTGGGGAACTCGTCTGGCCGAGACCGGAGAGGATCGCCACAGGCACGTCGACCTGTGGTGTGCGAATGCCACCGGTGACATTGCCCTTCGCATCGAGCATGAACTTGCGATCGCTGACGTCGAGCATCGGTCGCGACGCCGGCGGCTGGCCCGTGCGGATCCAGGAGTCGAGCGCATGCAACGCAGCACGGAGCACGTAGGTGTGGGGTCCGGTGTTGATCGGCAACGGGCACGAGAGCATGCCGCCGTAGATCGATGCCGGCGGATCGATCATCGACTCGAACAGCGCGAGATCGGCTCGACCGTCGCCGTCGTCGGTGTCGCCGATGCCGAGGTTGTACGCGTCGGCATGCGCAGTACCCGCGACCTCCCAGGTGCGCACCGACTCGGAATCGGGTTGACGGGCGCCGAGGAAGCGCAGTCCGGTTCCGAGCACGTCGGTCTCGGCGAGGAACTGCAGCACGGGCGCCTTCAGATCGGTGCGGATCATCTGATTGCTCGGCATGTTCTGCCCGACGTTCAGCTCTGCTCCTGCCTGACCACGACTGTGCAGCAGGTAACCGCTCCAGATGTCGGTGAGCGGAGCGATCGCGTTCACATACGTCGTGAGTCGGAACGCCGACTGCGACTCACCGACGGCGATGACTCGCTCCGGTTGCAGGCCACCGAGCAACACATCGTTGGCGAACCAAGCTGCGGCACCGGTCTGGGTGAACATGTCATAGGAGTACTGATCGCCGGGGTGCACGAGGGTTCCGTAGCGGGCGGGGTCGACGGCCTTGAGGGTCATGCCAGCGACGAGCCCCATCGACGGACCGCCATCGATGCCCACGACCTGCGCCGACACTCCGACCCACGCATAGCCCTCACGGATGAGCTCCACATGGGTGTAGGTCCAATCGGGAGCTGAATCGAGGCCGCCCGAGACGTTGAGCCACTCGACGATCACGTTGCCGTTGAACTTCGCAGGGTCGATCGGTCGACGCACGACGGCGCGAGTGCGATACGGCGCCGTCGTCGACGGGAACACCGTCCAGACACCGTCGGCGGTCGGCGGATTCGAGAACTCGAAGTGGGTCGCGGTTCCGCTGAGGAAGAACTCCGATTCCTCGTAGCCGACGGTGGCCAGATCGAATCCACCGGCCCCGAGGAACGGGCGCCCCGAGCCGCCGCTGGCGGGAGCCACCGTCGGCACGGTCACCGAGTCCCGGTTCGGCCGCACGGACAGGTGCGGCGACGAATGTTCGGTCGATCCGTTCGCAGAACAGTTCACTGCCATCACTCCCACGAGGGCCATGAGCAGGGCGAGGAGCACACGAGGTCTCGTCGATCCGCTCACACTCTGTCGTCCGGTCGTGCGCGCCGTCACCTACTGCATGACCTTCGATGCCTTCGCCGCAGCGAGCAGGTGTTCGAGATCGTCCTGCAGGATCGCTCCCGATGCGACCGCGCTCTTGGCCGACTCGGTGAACTTGGCCAACCATGCGTCTCGTGTGCCGTAGCGGGCGGTCATCGCGCTCATGGTGAGCGGAACGGTGCCGCCGAACAGTGAGCAGAAGGCATTGCCCTTCTGGCCGAGTCCGGTGAGCACGGCGACCGGGGCATCGACATGTGGCGTGCGGATACCACCCTTGGCGAGTCCGAGGTCATCGACCATGTACCCGGTGCCAGCGGCATCGACCTCGAGTTGCGGCTGCGTGCGTGGCGCGGTGCCCTCGGCCACCCATGCGTTCATCTCGCGGAGGGCGGATCGCAGGATGTAGGTGTGCGGTCCGGTGTTGATGCCGTCATTGCAGGTGACGAGGTTGTCGTACACGTTGTTCGGCGGAGTGAGCATCCTGCCGAAGTAGGTGATGTCGTTCTTGCCGTCACCGGTGTCGAAGCCACCACCACCGAGGTTGTAGTAGTCGGCATGCGCGGTGCCCGCCGCCTCCCAGCTGCGGAACGTTGCGGTGTCGGGTTGACGGGCCTTCGCGTAGCCGCGTGCACCGGCGACATCGGTCTCGGAACTGAAGGTGAAGACGGGCTTGGCGAAGTCGGAACGGATGAGTGTGCCCAAGGGCGGGGCGACCGCGGGAAGCGGATCAGCCGACAACGGAGCCGCCGAACCACTACGGCTGTGCACGAAGTAGCCGTCGAACACACCATCGGTCGGCGCGATCGCGTCGATGTAGGTGGTGAGTCTGCTGGCCGACTGCGACTCACCCATCGCGATGACCTGCTGGATCTGCAGATCACCGAGCACCTGTGCCGAATCGCGCCACACGGCTGCTCCGGCCTGACTGAACATGTCGTAGGAGTAGTTGTCACCCGGATGCGACAGCGTTCCGTAGCGCGCCGGATCGAACGACTTGAGCACGCGATCGACTCCGAGTGAGATGCCACCGCCCTCGACGCCGACCCTCTGGGCCGACACACCCACCCATGCGTAACCCGAACGCACGATCTCGGGTGCGAGGTACGTCCAATCGGGCGCAGCGTCGAGTCCACCGGTGACATTGAGCCACTCGACGATCACGGTTCCGTTGAAGTCGGCGGCGTCGGCGGGTCGACGAACCACGATGCGCGTCGAGTAGGGCGCGGTGCCGGCCGTGCGTACCGTCCACTTGCCATCCGCCGAGAGGGGCTGGTCACTCGTGTAGGCCGTGGCGGTTCCCGTGAGGAAGAACTCCTGCTCCTGGTATCCGACCGACGCGAGGTCGAACACCGTCGGCGCCTGACCCTCCTGCGGGGGCGACGGTGCGAGGACGACGTACCCCTTCCCACCGCTGACGGGACCCGTGAGCTTGGCCTCGGCCACTGGACTCGAGAGTGTCCGTGCTGTCTTCTTGCTCGACGCCTTCGATGAGTCGCTGGTCGACGAGCATGCCGTGACCGCCGACAGCACCACGAGGACGGCGACCGACGCCGCTGCGATCCGACGAGTGCTTCGCATTGCCATGACTTCCCCCTACTCCGCTGAGTGGCGAGATGTTCGCACAGGTTTCGTGCGGCATGTCGGGCGGGACGGCCGATCGCCCGCCGTCCCCGTACGATCGTCCGATGAGCACAACCCCTCCCCGCCGGGTCGTGACCGGAGTCGATGCGTCGGGCGCACACGTGATCGTCGCCGACGAGACCGCTCCCAACACCTTCTGGGGTGATGCGGTCGGTGTGAGCGAGGTGTTCTGGTCGCAGGGCGCACCGCGCCGACTCGATGATCGGTTCGACCGCGATGGCACCGGCTTCCCACTCGAGCCGCCGTTCGGCGGGGCGAGCGCTCGGGTGATCCGCATGCCGGGCATCCCCGAGGGCGCCGATGCCGAGAGCACTTGGCTGCGCGTCGACGGTGAGGATGACAACACACCCGGCATGCATGCCACCGACACCCTCGACTTCATGGTCGTGCTGTCGGGTCACGTCGTACTCGGACTCGATGATGGCGAGCGCGTCATCGGCCCCGGCGAGTTCGTCGTGCAACGAGGTACTCGTCATCGTTGGCGTCCCGCCGACGCCGATGGTTGGACGTACTTCGTCGCCATGCTCCGACCCGACCCCGAGGCCTCGGCCGATCTCGACACGGTGTGCGCCGCGACCGTCGGTGAGCACCCAGTGCAACGCGTCATCACCGGCGAACCCGTCATCGAAGGTCGGGCGGCCAGCGCACGCAGCGTGGGTGGAACGACGATCACCGACATCTGGCACACGGGAGGCGCACTCGTCGATGCCGCCCAGGGTGGCGACCCCGCAGGGGCATGGACACTCGAACCCGTCACGAACGGCGCGTGGTTCCGGTTGGTCGAACTCACACCTGCACCTCCTGAGGACGCGGGATGGCATCGCACCGAGACCATCGATCTCGACGTCGTGCTCTCCGGTCGTGTGCTGCTCGAACTCCCGAACGGAATCTCCACCGAACTCTCACCCGGTGACGTCGTAGTACAGCGCGGAACGGACCATCGTTGGACCGCCATCGGAGACGAACAGTTCCGAATGGCGTGCGTCATGTTCGACGCGGAGGGTTGAACGCATGACGATGATGCCCGCAGTGTTCATCGGTCACGGCAGCCCGATGAACACGCTCGAATCGAATCGCTGGACGCAGTCGTGGCGCGAGTTCGGTGCCTCGATCGAGCGACCGCGTGCGATCGTCTGCATCTCGGCCCACTGGTACATCAATGCCACCGTCGTCACTGCGATGGAACACCCACGCACGATCCACGACTTCTACGGCTTCCCCCAGGAACTCTTCGACGTCGAGTACCCCGCGCCCGGTTCACCCGCCGTTGCACACGAGGTCGTCGACGCACTGGCCCCACACTGGTGTGGACTCGACCTCGACAGTTGGGGCCTCGACCACGGTGCATGGTCGGTGCTCGCACACGTGTGGCCCACCGCCGACGTGCCGGTCGTGCAGCTGTCGCTCGATTCCACCAAGCCCATCGACGACCACATCGCCATCGGCCGAGCGCTCGAACCGCTCCGTCACGACGGGGTGCTCGTGCTTGCGAGCGGCAACGTCGTACACAACCTCCGGCTCATCGACTGGGGAGATCCCGATGGTGGTGCCGACTGGGCTCGACGCTTCGACGAGGCCACACGCGCAGTGATGACCACGGCGCCGGGTCGTCTGGCCGACGTCTACGAGGAGCCCGATGTGCGCATGGCCGTGCCGACCCCCGATCACTTCCTCCCACTCGCGTACATCGCCGGTATCGCCGACGCCGCCGGCGCCACCGCACGCACGCTCAACGACGGCTACGCGTACGGCTCGTTGTCGATGACGTCGTACGTCGTCGACTGATCACCGGCGCGATCAGGGAAGGGCGGATCCTCCGCCCACCACGAGCGGGAGTTCGAACCAGAACGTCGAACCGCGGCCGACCTCGGACACCACTCCATAGGTGCCCCCATTGCTGGTGACGATCGAGGCGACGATCGCCAGGCCGAGGCCCGTACCGCCCGAAGCGCGCGATCGGGCCGAGTCGATGCGATGGAAGCGATCGAAGATGCGGGGCAGTTCCTCGGCCGGGATGCCGGGACCGGCATCGATCACCTCGATGCGAGCACGACCCGACGACGGCGTGGCCCGCAGCGCGAGCGGCGTGGACTCGTCGGTGTGACGCAACACGTTGGTGGTGAGTGCAGCAACGGCCTGGAGCAGATGATCGCGATCGATCATCACCGTGAGGGGCACATCGCAGGACACCGACACCGGACGCGTCGGTTGCACGACCGAGGCATCGCTCGCGACATCGCGCAGCACCGCACCCACCTCGACCGCGGTCGGTGATGCCGTCGACCCCTCGTCGAGACGAGCCAGCAACAACAGGTCGTCGACGATGCGGCCCATGCGAGTGGCCTCCTGACCGATGCGTCGCATGGCATCGTCGAGCTCGGCCTTGTCGGTGAATCCACCTGCCTCGTAGAGGGAGGTGTAGCCGCGCAAGGTCGTGAGTGGGGTGCGCAACTCATGCGAGGCGTCGGCGACGAAGAGACGGAGACGAGCCTCGGTGGCCTGCGTGGTGTCGATCATGGAATTGAGCGCGGCTCCGAGCCGTGCTGCTTCGGTGCCGTCGTCGGCGACCTCGACCCGCTGGCTGGTGTCACCCGCGGCGATGGCGTCGGCGGCTTCGGTCATTCGAGCGATGGGTCGCAATCCCAGACGGATCATCCAGAAGACGACGAGTGCGAGAACAGCGATCACCACGAGACCGGCCACCGATTCGGTGATGACCAGCCGACGGATCGCCGCTTCGGTATTGGCCAACGACACCGCGAACACCGCATGTGAGCCGTCGTTCAGACGGACCTCGATGACGCGAACGCGCGTGGTCGTTCCCGTCACCGTGCGGGCGGTGAAGGGTGCGGCACCGCGCGGCGCACCGGCGATGTCGGGCAACAGGTCGGGATCTCCATTGGGAGTCACGAACGTGACGAGTTGGCCATTGAGGGTGAGACGACCGATGTAGTACTCCGAGAACGCGGTCTGGAACTTGTCACGTCCCACGTCATTGGCCGTCGCCAGACGCTGGATCACTGCGCTCGCGCCTGGAGCGACCGATTCCAACTGCGTGTCGACCTGATTGAACAGATAGGCCCGCACCACCAATGTGCTGACCACGCCGGCGATGACCAGCATGATCACGATGGCGATGAATCCCGCTAGGAGTCGGGTGCGAAGTCGCATCAGGGCTCACGCAGGGAGTAGCCGACACCACGCACGGTGTGGATGAGCTTCGGGTCGACATTGTCGACCTTCTTGCGCAGGTTCGACATGAACGACTCGATGATCGAGGACTCGCCATCGAA
>CAYVUO010000005.1:0-37497 GCA_964454715.1 uncultured Bifidobacterium sp.
CCTCGATGGTGATGACGATCCCGATGCGCTGTGGGTGCACGAGCTGATCGGTTCCACCGTGGTCGAGGTCGACGGCACCGGACGTGGGACCGTGGTCTCGGTGCATGACAATCCCGCCAGCGATCTGCTCGAACTCGACTCGGGTGCTCTCGTGCCCCTGCGGTTCGTGGTTTCGCATGTCGAAGGCGTCGTCACCGTCGACGTGCCCGTCGGACTGTTCGATCTCGACGCAGACTGATCCGCGACAAGTACTGACCTCCGACACGGACTGAACCATGCGCATCGACGTCTTCACGATCTTCCCGGCGATGGTGTCGGACTTCGCGGCGCAGAGCCTTCTCGGTCGCGCCCAGCGCGAGTCGTTGCTCGACGTGCGCGTGCACGATCTGCGCGAGCACACCACCGACCCGCATCGCACCGTCGACGACGCGCCGTTCGGGGGTGGAGCGGGCATGGTGCTGATGCCCGAACCGATCTGGGCCTCGGTCGAGGCCGCCGATCCTCCGCGTCCACTGTTGCTGCTCGGTCCCGGCGGTCGTCGTCTCGACCAGGCCTACGCGCAGGAACTGGCCGATGGCGGTGGCTTCTCCCTGCTGTGCGGTCGCTACGAGGGCGTCGACGACCGGGTGCGCACCGACCTCTGCGACGGCGAGGTCTCGGTGGGTGACTACGTGCTCAACGGGGGAGAGGTGGCCGCCATGGTCGTGCTCGAGGCCGTCGGCCGCCTCGTGCCCGGGGTCATGGGCAATGCCGCCTCGGCCGGTGAGGAGTCCTGCAGCGACGGCCTGCTCGAGCATCCCCAGTTCACCCGGCCGGCCGAGTTCCGGGGCCTGGCCGTGCCCGACGTGCTGCGATCGGGTGATCATGCCCGGGTGGCCCGCTGGCGGCGGGCCATGGCCCTACGCCGCACGATGGCCGATCGGCCCGATCTGCTCGAGGCCCGCGGCGGCCTCACCCCGGCCGACGAGGCCCTATTGGCGGAGTTCGGCGAGTCGGAGGGCTGAACGGCGCTTTGCCCGGTCTCGGGCCCTCCGCCTACGATGCGAAGCCCCCGGACGACCGGGCCGCCTCCCGAGGAACCCAGCCATGAACGCCATCGACCTGATCGACGCACAGAGCCTCCGCGACGACATCCCCGACTTCGCCCCCGGCGACACCCTCAAGGTGCATGTCCGCGTGGTCGAGGGCAATCGCGAGCGCGTGCAGGTGTTCCAGGGTGCGGTCATCCGTCGTCAGGGCTCGGGTCTGCAGGAGTCCTTCACGGTGCGCAAGGTGAGCTTCGGCGTCGGAGTCGAGCGCACGTTCCCCGTGCATTCCCCGATCATCGCCAAGATCGAGCTCATGACCCGCGGCGATGTGCGCCGGGCCAAGCTCTATTACCTGCGCGATCGCACCGGCAAGGCGGCGAAGATCAAGGAGAAGCGCGACTGATCGTCGCCCTTCTCGCCGTCGCCGAGCGACGGCCATCGATCGCAGTTCGACGGGAGTGGCAGTGAGCAGCGAGGACCTCGAGGAGTACGAGTCCGACGTCGAGCTCCAGCTCTACCGCGAGTACAAGGACGTCTGTCCGATGTTCCGCTACGTCGTCGAGACGGAGCGGCGGTTCTACCTCGCCAACGAGGTGACGCAGTCGATCGTCGACGAGAACGGTCGCACCCGCGTCGAGATCGAACTGCGCGACGCGTGGGTCTGGGACATGTATCGCCAGAACCGCTTCGTGGCGCGGGTGCGCGTCGTCACGTTCAAGGACGTCAACATCGAAGAGCTCCCTCGCGACGAGATCGAGCTCGGATGACGGTCGCCCCTGCGTGACCGCCGGACGCCGCGCCCTCGGCGCACATGGCGAACGACTGGTGGCCCGTTGGTACGAGCGACGCGGTCATGTGGTGCTGGCTCGCAACTGGCGATGCCGCGACGGTGAGATCGACCTCGTCGTCCGGGTCGTGGTGGCGAGTCGCCCCACGATCGTGATCTGCGAGGTCAAGACGCGAACGAGTGCCGCGTTCGGCGCGCCGGCCGAGGCGGTGGGTTGGGCCAAGCAGGCGCGGCTGCGTCGCCTGGCCATGGCGTGGCTCGCCGAGAATCCCGAGGAGCGTGGCGCGCTGCGATTCGATGTGGCCTCGGTGGTGGGGGCCGAGGTCACCGTTCTCGAAGGGGCGTTCTAGGGAGCGTCTCCGGTGGTGGATGGCGCTGCCGCGAATAGGGTGCGATCCATGTCGACCGATCTCGAGTTCTTCTTCGATCCCATCTGTCCGTTCGCCTGGATCACCAGCCGCTGGGTGCACGAGGTCAAGGACCTGCGCGGCATCGAGGTGGAGTGGCGCTTCATCTCGCTGGCCATCATCAACGAGGGATCCGACTACTCGAAGTTCCCTCCGGGCTATCCCGCACTCCATGCCGCCGGCCGCAACCTGCTGCGCGTCGCCGCTGCTGCGCGAGTCTCTGGCGGCAACGACGCGGTCGACCGCCTCTACACCGCAGCCGGGCAGACGCTGCACGTCGATGGTCTGTCGATGCGAGTGTTCGGCGGCGAGGAGGTGCCGGCGACGCTGGTCACCGACATCCTCACTCGTGCGGGCCTCGACACATCACTCGCCGCTGCCGCCGATGACGAGTCCTACGACGAGGTGTTGCGGGCCGAGACCGATCTCGCGTTCAGCCGCACGGGCCGCGATGTGGGCACGCCGATCATCACCTACTCGCCGGGCACCGACCGTGAGGCTTCGCTGTTCGGACCCGTGATCTCGCAGACGCCGCGCGGCGACGAGGCACTCGAGTTGTTCGATGCGGTCTGGACGGTGGCTCGAACGAAGTCGTTCTCCGAACTCAAGCGTTCGGATCGCGCGCCGCTGTCGTTCGACTAGGGCTCGAGTACGACCTTGATCGCGCCGGCGGCGCGGTCGCGGGCGATCTCGAACGCCTCGACCGCTCCATCGAGGGGGAACCGGTGCGTGATGATCACGTCTGCGACCTCGGGGCGTTGGGCCAACAACGTGGCGGCGACATCGAAGTCGCGTGAGGGGCCACTCCGTCCGTACATGACCGCCGGCACGAAGTCGAGCTCCTTCATGCCCATGGCCAGGCCCGGCATCTGCACCGTGCCGTGCCAGTACGTGCCGAGCCCGATGATCGTGCCTCCGGGACGACACACCTTGGCCGCCTCGGCGAGGGCCGAATCGGTGCCGGCGGCCTCGACCACGACGTCGTAGCCGTCGGTGACACCGTCGTTGGCGCCGAGGCGAGTGGCAGCCTCGCGCTGCACGTCATGGCGCGCGACGAGGTCGACGCTGGCTCCGGCCATCTGCGCTGCGAGCGATGCCGTCTGTCCGATCGTGCCGCCACCGATCACGGCGACGCGCTGCCCACCGCGCACGCCGCCGCGTCGGATGCCGTGCACGGCGACGGCGATCGGCTCGACGAGGCAGCCGACCGTGGGATCGAGGCCCGACGGCAGCACCGAGATGCTCGACGCCGGAGCGATGCAGTACTCGGCCATTCCGCCGTCACGACCGACACCGAACGCCATCGACGCGCCGAGCACGCACAGCTGAGTGTCTCCGACTCGGCAGGCGTCGCACGCTCCACATGGGGCGATGGGCTCCACTGCGACCGGCGTGCCGTCGGGGAGCAGCCCGGCGAACTCATGCCCGAACGTCGTGGGCAGGCCGAACGCCAGCATGTGCTGGTCCGAGCCACAGATTCCGGCCGACATGACGCGGATCTTCACCCCCTCACCCGAGGGTTCGGGAACATCGACGACGACGGGTCGTCCCTCTGCACTCCGGACAGCACGCATGGTGGGCCTCACTCCCTGGTCAACTGATCGAGCATTGTGTACAGCGGGTCGGTCGAGTCGCGCCGTCCGACCTCGGAATCGCTGGGGATGGGCCACTCGCTCCCGGTGCCCGGCGCCCGCACCCATTCGGTGGTGGCGACCCGATGGGCGATGCGCCAGACGCCGTTGCGCTTGTCGAACCGATCGATGTAGCGGAACCCGACGGTGAGGTTGCGACGCGGCAACGGATCACTCGAACGGTGGAACGCGATGCCGTAGGTCTCGGTCACGGCGTGGTCGCCGCGCAGTTCGCAGAGATGGTTGGCCACGAGGTGCATGGTCGAGTCGTACTTGCGCAGCAGATCGAACGCCCACGAGATGAACTCGTCGATGGTTCCGGTGAACGAACCATGGGCATCGGTGGCGTCGGGGTGGAAGCAGGCCCTCACCGCTACTTCATCGAGGCGATCGATGCCCCGGCAGTAGCGCAGCACCGTGTCGTGGATCTCGGTGCGCTCGAGCAGGTCGCGCAGGCGCTGATCCTGGGGCTGCTCGCCGGCCGGGGAGGGGCTCATGCGCCCGAGCGTAGGGGTCTGACATCATGCAGGTGCGCTTCGAACCGAGGAGCGCTTCCGCCACCCCCGCACGGAGCCCTCGTGGCCATCGCCATCGACACGTCAACCGGCCGCATGCGTCGCCTCGCGCGCGACGTGTGGCGTTGGCTGGTCGACCTGCCCGACGAGGTGTCGCGCACGGTTCCGTGGTCGGTGGTGTGCGTGGCCGCAGTGGGAGTTGCGACACTGCTCGCCCGTCTTCCCGGGATCATCTACACCGGCATGTTCGACCGCGACGAGTCGTTCCTCGCCGTCACCGGTGATATGTGGCGTCACGGCGGCACGCTCTACGTCGATGTGATCGATCGCAAGCCACCGGTGGTGCCCGTCGCCTACGGCATCGTGCGCATGTTCACCGAGGACATGCGTGGGGTGCGCGCCGTGCTGGCGGTCGCCATCGCACTCTCGGGCCTCGCCGTCGTCGGCATCGTGCGCCGTCTTTCGGGTTCGCGTCGAGCTGCGCTCTACGCCGGTGTCCTCTCGGTGTTGGGCACAGCATGGTTCCTGCCCCACGATGCGCAGGCTGCGAACTTCGAACTCTGGGGACTCCCCTTCGCCTCGGCGGCGATCCTGGCGGTGCTCGTCGCGCGCTCGCGAACCGACGAGCGTTCGCGCTGGATGTGGCTCGCACTCGCTGGTGCGGCAGTCGCGGTCGCGGCCCAGTGCAAGCAGCCCTACGTGGTCGTCGCCCTCCCGGTGGCGTTCGAGGCGCTTCGTCGTCCCCGCGAGTTCGCGCGAATCGTGGCGCCGATCGTCGGGTTCGTCGCTGCGACGGCGCCGTTCGTGTGGGTGTTCGGTGGTGCAGCGATGTGGCGGTGGGTATGGGCCGACAACGGTGACTACGTGAATGGTGGGCTCGCACTCGGCCGGGCCGCGGCCGTGGGCCTCGGTCTCACCGCAGTGTTCGCACTCCTCCATCTTCCGATGCTCTACGGGTTGTGGGCGTGGGCCCGACGTCGGGTCATCGTCGATCCCGTCATCGCGCTCTGGCTCATCGGTTCGATGCTGGTCATCCCGATCGGTTGGAGATTCTTCGGTCACTACTACCAACAGCTCGTACCGCCGCTCGCCGTCATCACGGGTTGTGCACTCGTGCGGGCCGGGCGTCTCGTCCGCGTCGCGGTGGTTGCGTGTGCGCTCGCACTCACGGGTTCCATGGTCGCGCTCGCCTTCGCCCATCGTCCCGATCTCTCGAACTTCACGACGCTCGGGCGTTACGTGCAATCGATCACGACCGAGGATCAGCACATCGTGGTGTGGGGCGCGTTACCCGATGTCTACGTGGCATCACAACGCTTGCCCGCAGGCGTGTTCCTCCACGATGGGTACCTCACCGGGAACTGGGCGAGCCGGGCCGAGCCCCTCGAACCGACCGCGATGACGAGGCCGCCCTATGACGAGCGGTGGCGGATGTTCCTCGCCGACTTCGATCGACAGCGGCCCGAGGTCGTGATCGACGCGGCTCGTCCGGGAACGGACTGGGCTCCCTATTCACCTTCGAAGTACCCCCTCGGCGCGCGACTCGCTCAGTGCTATCGACAGGTCGCCGTCGTCGATGGATTGCCCGTGTGGCGACTCGACCACACGATGTGCCCCTAGACCGTCGCGAGCACACCGCCGTCGACGACGAGCGATTGTCCGGTGATGAACGACGCACCGGACGACAGCAGGAACGCCACCGGTTCGCCGATGTCGCGCGGTTCACCCAACCGCTTGAGCGTCGTGCTCTCCACGAAGCGGTCGCGAGCGCCGGGAAGCCCGAGCGTGGGCGCCAGCATCGGCGTCTCGATGAAGCCCGGGCACACGGCGTTGATGCGGATCCCCTCTGGCCCGAGTCGATCGGAGAGTGAGCGCACCACTCCGAGCATGCCGGCCTTCGATGCGCAGTAGGCGGGGATGGCGGCGTTGCCGACCCATGCCTCGATCGAGGCGATGCCCACGATCGCGCCACCCGGTTGCGCGACGAGGTCGGCGTGCAGCGCTTGCACGAGCAGGGGGAGCGCACGGAGGTTGACGTCGAGTACGAAGTCCCATCCCTCCTCGTCGAGGGCGCCGATGGTCTGTGCTCGCACCGTGCCCGCGGCGTGGACCAATCCTCCGATGGCGCCGCAGGCGGCGCGGCTGGCGTCGATCGCGGCGGCGAACGACGAGGAGTCGGTGACGTCGATGCCGAGTCCGATGGTGCTCACGCCGGTGGCGGCGGCGATCTCGGCTGCGGCGGTTTGCGCGGCGTCGGCCTGGAGATCCCAGACCGCGACGTTGCGGCCCTGTTCGGCGAGCACGGTCGCGCACGCGCGCCCGATTCCCGACGCGCCCCCGGTGACGACGACAGCGGTGGTGACGGTGTTCGGCATGGTTCCCCCTCGTGCCGCCCGTTCGGGCGATGGACTCAGACTAGGGGAGAGCGCGTCATGCCGCCGGTGGCCATGGTGCGAGTCGTTGCCATGGTTGTGCTGCTTCCAACTGTGCCGAGACCTGCAACAGGAGCGCCTCGCTGCAGTGACGACCGACGAGTTGCACACCGACGGGAAGGCCATCGGAATCGAATCCGGCGGGGATCGATGCGGCGGGTTGACCGGTCACGTTGAACACGGCCGTGAGTGCCGAGAAGATCCCGGCCCGCGTGAACATTGCTTCGATCGAGGTGGTGTCGAGCCAACCGATCGGCGGCACGGGTACGGCGAGCGTGGCAGTGAGCCACAGGTCGTACTCGCCGAAGAATCGCGCGACATCGCGACTGGTGAGCTCGAGTTCCTGCAGCGCGGTGCTCATCTCGAGGCCGGACGTCGTGAGCGATCGCTCGTGCAGGAACCGACTGAACGGTTCCAGGTCGTCGTCGGCGAGTGGGCGACCCAGCTCGGCCAGACGTTGCTCGACCGCGCTCGCGCTCCCGACACCCATCACGGTCGAGACGACGTTGCCCGGCATCTTGGGGTCCCATTCCGGATGGGCCTCATCGACGTGGTGACCGAGCGACTCGAGCACGGTAGCGGTGCGCCGGATGGCGTCGACGGCGGCGGGATGGATCTCACGGCCATCGGGGATCGTGGTGCTGAAGCCGATGCGCAGTGGCGTCGGGGTGTGGTCGAGCGCGGCGAGGAACGAACCCTGCTCGGGCGCGGGCGGCTGCGGATACGGATCTCCGGGTACACCCCCGCTGATCGAGTCGAGCAGCGCAGCGCTGTCGCGCACCGTGCGAGTGACGGCATGGCCGATGCCCACCGGGTAGGAGAACGCGCCGGGGATGGGCCAGCTCGGTGTGCGACCGCGGGTGGGCTTGAGGCCGAAGAGGCCGCATTCGGAGGCCGGGATGCGGATGGACCCGCCGCCGTCGTTGGCGTGTGCCGAGGGAACGATGCCGGCGGCTACCGCAGCAGCGGATCCGCCCGACGAACCGCCGGTGGAGTGCGTGGTGCGCCATGGGTTGTGTGCGGGGCCGAACAGGAGCGGTTCGGTGGAGGCGTTCTTGCCGAACTCGGGTGTGTTGGTGTTGCCGAGGATGATGAGCCCGGCGGCCTTGAAGCGACGGGTGAGTTCGCAGTCGCGGGTGGCGATCACATCGGCGAAGAGCCGGCTGCCGCGAGTGGCGGGCAGGCCGGCGACATCGCAGTTGAGGTCCTTCACGAGGAACGGCACACCCGAGAAGGGACCGTCGACCGGTGCATCGGCCTCGCGGCGCGCCTCGTCGAAGCGAGTGGCGACGACGGCGTTCAGCGTCGGGTTGCGTTGTTCGACGCGCTCGATCGACGCGTCGACGAGCTCCCTCGCCGAAACCTCGCGACGTGAGACGAGCTCGGCGAGCCCGATGGTGTCGTGCGAGTCGAGCAGATCGGAGATCTCGGTCATCGGGGCTCCAGGAACTCGGCGTACCGGTCGGTGTAGTCGGCGAATCGCTCGGCGAGGGCAGCACCATCGAGGTCCCAGTCCTCGAGGCTGTACGAGTGGCGGCCGAATCGATCCTTCACATGCGTGGCGCTGTGCGCGCGCATCGCCGCTTCTGCCTCGACCGTGAAGGGCTCGCCCAGTGCGTCGTACATGCCGGCGATCGAAGCGATCGGATCGCTGACGAGATCGGCGTACGCGAGGTCGACGAACGCGTCACCGCGGCCCGCCGCGGTGAGCTCATCGCGGAAGCGACTCTGGTTGTCGAGCAGGGTGCCGACGATCGCCGGCCACGTGGTGCGGATGTAGTCGTTCCAGTCCGCATCGGTGAACGTTCCGGCGAGCGAGCGCACGAGGCTGCACACCGACGCGACGATGTTGACCGGGTCGCGATGGGTGAGCACGAAGCGCGCGTCGGGATAGGTGGCGGCGAGGGCCCAGGGATCGACGAGGTGCACGGGAGACTTGAGCTGCCAGCGGCCGGGGTTCTCGCTCTGCAGGAGTTGGAGTGTGAGCCGGTGGTACTCGTACGCGGGCGTGTGGTCGGTCTCGAACAGCGCGTCCATGTAGGACGGCAGGTTGAACGTCGTCGAGAGGTGGAGACTGATGAACGACTGGCCGAGGAGCACGGCACATTCGACGGGCATGTCGACGGGGTCGTGATGGATCTTCTTGAACTCGGGGTTGATCATGTCGAGCATGTCGGGGGCCTCGAGCGCCGTGACGAAGCGCGAGTCATCGCGCCAGTCGCGCGTCGGCGGCGGAACCGACTCGACGGCCTCCCAGTTGAGCAACGATCTATTCGCGGGATCGGCCGACAACAGATGGCTGAGAGCAGTCGTACCGCTGCGGGGGAGGCCGATGAGGAAGATCGGTCGCTCGACCGAGGCATTGCGTGCTTGGGGATTGCGAGCGTGCCAGTCGATGACCCGCAGGCGGTTGACCAGATTCCCGAGGGCCATGCCCTCGAGCGCCGCGGCGCCGATGGCATTGAGCTGCCCGTCGGTGGCACCCGAGTGCAGGAAGAGCTCGAGTGGGGCCCGGAACGCCGGATCCCCGAAGTCATCGAGCCCCGTCGCCGCGCTCGCGGCCTCACACAGTGCGTCTGCGTCCATGGATCCCCCCATCGATCGGTCGCGCCGAACGGTACTCGCCTCCGATCGTGGTCGAGTGGGGTGCTGCTAGAAACCGGGGATGGATCGTCGACCGCTCGCCGACATGCGGGCCATCGTGGTCGGAGGGAGCAGTGGTATCGGCCTCGCGACCACCCGACTGCTCGCACGCGACGGCTGTCGCGTCACGATCGCCGGCCGCGACCCCGATCGCATCGCGTCGGCGCTCGAGCAGTTCGTGACCGAGGGCCTCGAGGTGTTCGGATGTCCGTGCGACACGATGGTCGACGCCGATGTCGCGGATGCAGTCGCCATGGCATCCCAGGACGATCGTCTCGACATCGCCGTCACGGTTCCCGGTGGCGGCTCGTCCAAGCGGGTGATCGATTGGGCACCCGACGAGTTCAGCGCAGAGGTCGATCGCAATGTGCGTCCGGTCTACCTACTGCTGCATCACTCGGTGCCGCGGATGACGAACGGCGGATCGTTCGTGGCGGTCTCGTCGACCGCAGCAGCGTTCTCCACTCGTGGTCTGGCCTCGTATCGATCCGGCAAGGCCGCCGTCGATGCGCTCGTCGATGTCGCCGCCGATGAACTGGGCGAGATCGGCGTGCGGGTCAACTCCGTGCGACCGGGACTCACCCGTACCGGCAGCACCACCCGGATCTTCGCCGACGAGCAACTGCTCTCGAGGTTCGTTTCGAACCAGGCGATCGCACGAGGTGGCGAGGCCGTCGACGTGGCCGAGGCGATCCGCTTCCTCGCCGGCCCCGAATCGTCGTTCGTGACCGGTCAGCACCTCGCGGTCGACGGGGGCCATACGCTGCGGTCCATGCCCGACATGAGACCACCGGCATGAGTGACGACCTGAACGGCTGGGGTCCCGCGCTCGACGACCTCGCCGCGCGCCGAACCGCGGCTCGCGCGATGGGTGGCGACGAGCGTCTCGCCAAGAAGCGGGCGAAGGGTCAGCTCGACGCGCGCGCTCGCATCGACCACCTCATCGATCCCGGCACGTTCCGCGAGATCGGCACGCTCGTGGGCGATGTACCCGGAGACGGCATCGTCACCGGCACCGGCCGTGTCGATGGCCGCCCGGTGATGATCGGCGCCGAGGACTTCACCGTGCTGGCCGGTTCGATCGGAAGCGGGAGCACGTCGAAGCGCTACCGCATCGCCGAACTCGCCCTTGCCGAGCGCGTGCCGCTCATCATGCTGCTCGAGGGCGCAGGTCATCGTGGCGGTGGCGGGGGAGGGCGCGCGCCCACCGACCTGCTGGTGCAGGCGAAGTGTTCCGGCAACGTGCCCGTGCTGAGCGCCGTGATGGGCGCCTCGGCCGGTCATGGCGCTCTCATCGTGCCGATGTCGGACTTCAGCGTGATGACCGACTACGCCTCGGTGTTCACGGCGGGTCCACCCGTGGTGAAGGAATCGCTGGGCCAGGACATCACCAAGGAGGACCTCGGCGGTCCCTCGGTCGCCGTCGCCAGCGGACTCGTGCACAACGTCGCCCCCGATGACGAGACGGCGCTCGACATGCTGCGCGTGTACCTGTCGTTCTTCCCTTCGAGCGCATGGTCGTACCCGTTGCCGCTCCCCGCGACGCACAGCGGCGACCAGGGATTCCGCACCACCGACGAACTGCTCTCGATCATCCCCAGCGACAGCCGGCGCGTCTATGACATGCGAGCCGTCCTCGACGTCGTGGTCGACGACGGTTCATGGTTCGAGATCCAACCCGGATTCGGTCAGGCCATCATCTGCGCGCTGGCGCGCCTCGGGGGCGAGCCGGTCGCAGTGATCGCGAACCAACCCTCGGTGCTCGCCGGATCGATCGACGCCGATGCGGCCGACAAGGCCGCCCACTTCATCACCGTCGCCGACTCGTTCCACCTCCCGCTCGTGTTCCTCGCCGACAACCCGGGCATGTTGCCCGGTCGGGATTCCGAGCGAGCCGGTGTGCTCCGGGCCGGTGCGCGCATGTTCGCGGCGCAGACGCAGGCGACGAGTCCCAAGCTCCATCTCACGCTGCGCAAGGCCTACGGGTTCGGCTCGATGGTCATGTCGCTCGTCGGCTTCGACAACCAGTCGGCCACGTTCGCCTATCCCGGGGTCACGCTCGGTGCAATGGGCGCCAATGCCATGAGTCGAGCCACGAATGCCGATGCCGACGAGGCGGCGATGTTGCGCGACGCAGAGTTGCAGGCGTCGTATCGATCGGCGGCCAATCTCGGATTCGACGAACTCATCGATCCGCGCGAGACCCGCAACGTGTTGGTCGACGCGCTGCACACAGCGCTCCTGCGGCGGCAGACGGCACCGACTCCGGTGTCGAGGGTCACGATCACTCCGTGAATCGGTAGGTCCACTACCGCATTCGAGCGAGGATCGTTCGTTCGCGTGTGGATCATGGCTAGGGTGCCCCCTGCGCCGGACACCGCGTCCGGCCGGCGGGTCCCTCGACTCGCAGCTTCTCAGGAGGAAACCGAATGGTTCTCGCAGCCGAATGGGGTGTGGGCGAAGTCGTCCTCACCATGCTGTGGTTCATGCTGTTCTTCATCTACATCTGGATCGTCATCAGTGTCTTCATCGACATCTTCCGCAGCCCCGACATGGGTGGCGTGCACAAGGCACTGTGGGTGATCGGCGTCTTCGTGTTCGGTCCCCTCGGTGTGCTCGCGTACCTCATCGTGCGTGGCGGCAAGATGAACCAGCACGCGATCGCCGCGGCCCAGGCGCAGGACGATGCCATGAAGGCGTACATCCGCAATGCCGCTGGCACCACGCCGGCCGACGAACTGCATCGTCTCGCCGATCTGAAGGAGCGCGGTGTCATCACCGACGCCGAGTTCCAGAAGCTCAAGTCGCAGGTCGTCTCCTGAACTGTGGGGCCCTGCGCCCCTGATGTCGAGCGAGGGCCCGGGCACCAGCCCGGGCCCTCTTCGCGTCACCCCTATGCTCGCCCCATGGCGCACACGAACCTGTTGGCGCCGGGTCGCATCGGCCCGGTCGAGACCCGCAACCGCATCGTCATGCCGGCGATGGATCAGAACACCTGCGACGACGGCGAGATCACCGACCTCGTCATCGCCCACTACGTGGAGCGGGCCAAGGGCGGTGTCGGATTGCTCATCCTCGAGACGTCGGCGGTGGCATGGCCGATCGGTGCGACCTCGGTGCATCAGCCCGCCCTGTCGGAGGATCGCTTCATCACGGGTCTCGCCCGCCTCGCCGATGCGGTGCACGCGCACGGGGCGAAGATGTTCGTGCAGATGTGCCACCACGGGAAGACCGCCGGTGTCGACGCCATCCAGGAGCGTCCGCAGTTGGTGCCGTCGGTGCCGCTCCCGGCCGACCCGCAGGACATCAGTGCCATCTCGATGGACGAGCTGATGAGGATGGCGGCCCAGACGGGCGGCAAGACACCCACGCAACGGGCCGCGACCCTCGACGACATCGCGTGGGTCGTCGATCAGTTCACCGACGCCGCCGAACGGGTGCAGCGCGCCGGCTTCGATGGTGTCGAACTGCACGGTGCGCACGGCTATCTGATCTCGGAGTTCCTCTCACCCAAGTACAACCATCGTGATGACGAGTACGGCGGTTCGGTCGAGAACCGCGCCCGACTCGTGTGTGACATCGTGCGATCGATCCGTGCGCGTTGTGGCGACGGATTCGCCATCCAGGTGCGGATCGACGGTCGCGAGTACGGCGACGGGGGCATCACCCCCGAGCTCGCAGCGCAGTCCGCAACGCTCATCGAGGCCGCGGGCGCCGATTCGATCCATGTGTCGGCCAATGCACCCAATGCGATGGGTGTGGGCTTCACCGATGCGTCGCTGCCGTGGAAGCCCGATCAGTACATCGATCTCGCGGCTGCGGTGAAGTCGGCCGTCAGCATCCCCGTCGTGGCCGTCGGTCGCATCATGCCCGATGCGGCCGATGCGCACATCGGCGCCGGGATCTGCGACTTCGTGTCGATGGGTCGTCAGTTGCTCGCCGATCCCGAGATCCCCGTGAAGCTGCAGTCGGGTCGGGCCGACCGGGTGCGCACCTGCATCAATTGCTACATCTGTGTGGCTCAGAACTTCTGGGACGGCACGCCGATCTGCGCCATCAACGCCGAACTCGGTCACTACGACGAGGGTCCGCTCACGCGCAGCGAGGTGTCGCGCCGAGTCGTGGTGGTGGGTGGTGGCCCCGGCGGCATGGAGGCGGCGCGTGTCGCCGCACTGCGCGGCCATCGGGTCACCCTGCTCGAGAAGGCCCCCCATCTCGGCGGCACGGCCCGGTTCTCGTCGCTCACCACGCCGATGAACGCGGAACTCGTTCGTTATCTGTCGAACTCCATCGCCGACCTCGATGTCGACGTTCGTCTCTCCACTCCGGTCACCTCCGATCTGCTGCGCGAACTGGGCGCCGAGGTCGTGATCGTGGCCACGGGTGCCAAGCGCGAGCGACCGGATGTTCCCGGTGCGGCTTCGGCCCATGTGTTGTCGGGCGATGACCTCCGAGGCATGCTCACCGGTGACGATCCCGAGGCATTGCGTCGACTCCCGTTCACCAAGCGACTGGTCGTCGGAGCGGGCCGAGCCCTGGGATTCCTGTCGAGCATGGACAAGGTTCGCAACTGGTCGAAGCGGTGGATGCCGATCGGCAAGCGCGTCGTCGTGCTCGGCGGCGGACTCGTGGGTGTCGAGATGGCGGAGTTCCTCGCCGAGCGCGGTCGTACCGTCACCGTGGTCGAGAGCGGTGACAAGTTCGGGCTCGAGATGGCTCACCCGCGTCGGGCCCGTGCGTTGCACGAAGCCCGGACGCATGGAGTCGAGTTCGTGTCGTCGGCGACGCTCGAACGAATCGATGACTCCAGCGTCGTCATCCGCACTGGTGAGGAGCAGCGAACGATCGCGGCCGATGTCGTCGTGCTCGCCAGTGGTGTGGTGCCTGATCCCGCCATCGCCGATGCACTCCGGGCCGACGGATTCGACGTCCGCGTCGTCGGCGACGCCGGCCACGTGGGGTACATCGACGGAGCGGTTCGTTCGGGATACACGACAGCCCGCGCCATCTGACGCGGGCTGTCATCGGATCTGGGTTCGCCGGCGGAGCCGGCGCATGGGTCAGAGGCGACCGAGCACGGCCGAGCAGGTCGTGAGTTCGATGCCCTGATCGTCGACCTCGAGGCTGGTGATCACACCGTCGTCGATGATCGCGGCGTAGCGCTTCGAGCGGGTTCCGAGACCGAAGCCGCTGCCATCCATCACGAGGCCCATGGCCTCGGTGAACTCGCCATTGCCATCGGCGAGCATCGTGATCTTGCCCGCGACGTTCTGATCCTGCGCCCACGCGTCCATGACGAACGCATCGTTCACGGAGATGCAGGCGATGCGGTCGACGCCCTTGTCGGTGAGTTCGCTCGCCTGCTGCACGAAGCCGGGCAGGTGGACCTTCGAGCAGCCCGGGGTGAACGCGCCGGGAACGGCGAAGAGCACGACCTTGCCGGTACCGAGGATGTCAGTGGTGTTGACCTTCTGCGGACCCTGCTCACCCATGGTGTAGAGGTCGACGGAAGGGATCTTGTCTCCAGCGGAAAGTGTCATGGGCGGCAGGATACGGCCTGTGGCGGCGGTGCGTCCCGCTCGGGCGATGGGCTCAGCCGAACGGGCCGGTCGGGGCGTCGAGGAATGCGAGCAGGGCGAAGTAGGTCAGTACGACGGTCTGGACGAGCCCGAGCACGGCGATCACGCCACCGAGGTCGAGGGTGCCCCGAGGCTCGTCGTCGGTGCCTCCATCGATGGGGTCGACCGTGGTCCGCGAAGTGGAGGGCACCAGCGGCGCGACGTTGGTGGCGATGCCGCTGAGCAGGGCCGCGGCGACCACGATCCATGCGGACGCGACGATCGGCCAGTAGGCGGCCCACGCGAACCATCCGAGGGCGGAGACGATGGCGCACGAGAGCGCGAGTACGACATCGACCATCCGCCGACCACAGACGACTCGACGCACTGCCTCGAGTGCGGCCGCAACGCCTATCGACACGACGAGGAGTGGGATGATTGCGTCGGTCGCCGATTGAGTGGCGAGTTGGTTGAACGCCATCGTGTCGCCGAGTAGCACTGCGACGAGTGTGAGGATCAGGAACATTGCCGACGACCGGGGGCGTCGGACGAGGTCGGGCGTCATCGTCGTCCCCGCTTGGGGCTGTGTTCATGTCGGCGCGCCGCAGCGATGCGCTCAGCCCGCAGTGCATCGATGTCTCGGTCGTCGAGGGCCTCGAGCGTCGTGCCGACGATGGTGGAGAGCAACGCGTCGGCGAGGGCGGCGTTGCGGGCGAGCGCCGGGCCATGCAGGTAGGTGCCGACGACGCGTCCGTTCACGACTCCTTCGGTGCCGTCGCCGTTGCCGATGCCCTCCGCAACGCGAGCGAGCGTCGTGGCCGTTGGGCCGGGTGTGGTGCGGCCCGCATGGTTCTCGAATCCGGTCAACTCGCCGAGTTCGTGCGTCGCGCCGCCGATCTCGAGTGTGGCGGCGGTGGTGAGCAGCTCGCCGACGGCACGGGGTGCGCCCGTCGATGCCGTCGTGCAGTCGAGGAGGCCGAGTCCGTCCTGCATCGTTCCGGTCGCATCGGGGAAGCGATGACCGAGGATCTGCATGCCGGCACACACGGCGAGCACGACGGCGCCGGAGTCGACGGCCCGGTGCAGCGCGCCGCTCGCCTGCAGCTCGCGGGCCGCTTGGGTCTGGGGTCCATCCTCACCACCGCCCACGAGGTAGAGATCGCATGAATCGGGAACCGCGGTACCGGCGGGTACGACCACGAGTTCCGACGCGAAGCCCCGCCATTCGAGCCGGCGATGGAGGATCCGCGCGTTGCCACCGTCGCCATAGGTGCCGAGCAGGTCGGGGAACAGCGCAGCGATGCGCACGATCGATTCGCTCACACCACACCCCCGGTGGCGGCGAGGTGATCACGGAACGCCGTGTAGTTGGCGACGACATCGATCCCCGTGTCGGCCGACCAACCAGCGGCCGCGCGCGCGATCGAGACGGCCGAGCGCAGATCATCGGCAACGACGTGGTCGACGCCGGCGTAGTGGAGTCGCACCGCGAGGTCGAGACGGCGATCGCCGATCGCCACGACCTGGCGTCCCTGCAGCGCCTCGAACTCGACGTCCCACAACCACGAGGGGTCGTGTCCGTCGGCGATGCGCGCATTGATGGCGACGATCGTGGGGCCGGGGGAGAGCATCTCGAGTGCCTCGTGCCAGCCCGCAGGGTTCTTGGCCAGCAACTGGCGCACGGCGATGCCGTCGACCTCGGCCCGTCGATAGCGGCCTGCCACCTCGCGCACCGAAGCGAGCGCGTCTCGGGTGAGCTCGGGGTCGATGCCCAACTCGAGCGCGGCGGCGATCGCGAACGCAGCGTTGACGCGATTCACCCGACCGGGGAGTGCAGGGGAGACCGCGAGTGGGCCAGACGGCAGTTCGATCGACTGCGCACCGACGACGATGTCGGGTGTGGGGCGCCGCAGATCGCAGCCCGTGCAGTGCCAGCCGGACGGTGTGAACTCGATGCGGCTCGAGCATTCGGGACATCCGGATGCGTCGGCGGTCCAGTCCTGTCCGGTCGCGACCCAGACCGTGCGATCGGCGGCGAGCGCAGCCCAGGTCACGAGCGGGTCATCGGCGTTCGCGATCACTGTCGTGGGTGTGAGCTCGAGCGCTCGGCGCCAACGTGCCGCGACCTTGCGCACCTCCTGGGTGCGGTCGAGTTGGTCGCGACTCAGGTTCAACAGCATCACGATCGACGCACTCGTGGCCGGCAACACCTTCTCGAGCCATCGCTCATCGACCTCGAGCACCGCGGTCGCGCCACGGGGAGCAGTCCCGAGTGCAGCAACGATCCCGGGCGTCATGTTGGCGCCGCGCCAGTTCGACACCACCGGGCGTTCGGCGCCGATGGCTGCTGTGGTGAGACTCGTCGTCGTGGTCTTGCCGTTCGTCGCGCTGACGAGCACGACGGGTCGGCCGGTCGTGAGATGGGTGAGCAGCTTCGGGTCGACGGCGAGGGCGGCGCGTCCTCCGATGACCGAACCCGTGCCCACGTGGGCGACTCGGGACAGCAGTGCGACGGAGCGGCCGATGCCGACGGCGACCCGCGAACGCATCGGGGGTCGTGGTGCGGCGGAGGGGTGCGGGGTCGGCTCGCTCACGTGGCCGTGATCGTACCTGTGGCCGAACGACGGCCCCGTGAGGTGGCTGCGCCGATCGGTGGAGTCGCGGATCACGTCGCGCTCGCTGGTGCAGAGGTGACCCGTAGGCTCTCGGAGTGACCGAGGGCCGAGGATCGAGCGCGTGAGCGAGGTCGACCATGTCGAGTCGACCACGCGCTTCGCCCATGTGCGGGCGCTCGATGGTCTGCGCGGCATCGCCGTCGTGTTGGCGGTGCTGTTCCACTTCCTGCCCCGGGAGGTTCCGGGCGGATTCCTCGGTGTCGACGTGTTCTTCGTGTTGTCGGGGTTCCTCATCACCTCGCTCGCGCTCGGAGAACACCGATCGACGGGCCGGGTCTCGGCGTCCGCGTTCTTCGCGCGGCGAGCGAGGCGATTGCTACCCGCGGCGGTGACCGCCATCGTGGTGAGCGTCGCGATCGCGATGGCGCTCGACAGCGCCGCGTATCGCGGCACGATCCGCGGCCAGGCCGTCGCCTCCCTGCTGTACGTCAACAACTGGTGGGCGATCGCGCAGAACGACACGTACGGCGCGATCTTCGGCGTCGAATCGCCTCTCACGCAGTTCTGGTCGCTCTCGATCGAGGAGCAGTTCTACATCGTGCTCCCGGTGGTGCTGCTCGTCATCGGTCTGGTGGTGAGACGCCGACGTTCGCCCACCCGCGCGTTCGCGTTCACCTTGATGGGCATCGCCTCGTTGGGAGCGGTCGCGTCGGCGCTTCGCATGTCGACGCTCTACGACCCATTGGTCGATCCGTCCCGCCTCTACTACGGCACCGACACGCGGTTGCAGACCGTGCTCGTCGGCGTGGCGGCCGGTTGCGCATTGTGGTTGTGGCGCGACGGGCCGGTGAGGCGGGTGTCGACCACGGCGTGCACCGCCGTCGCTGCAGTCGGCACTGCGGTGCTGCTCGTGACGTCGGTGCAGGGGGGGTTCCTCCAAGGCTGGTTGTATCGCTGGGGCTTCTTCGTCCTGGCGCTCGTGGCCGCGCTCGTGGTGCTCTCCGTGAACGTGCATCGCGGCGTGGTGTCCCGGGTGTTCGAGACGAGGGTGCTCGTGACCCTCGGCCTCTACTCGTACGGCATCTACCTGTGGCACTGGCCGGTCGCCGTGTTCCTCGACCGTTCGCGCACCGGTCTCGCCGGGCCCTCGCTGTTCGCGCTCCGGATCGTCGTCACTGCGGCGGCGACCGCACTGTCGTACGTGCTCGTCGAACGGCCGTTCCGTTCGGCTCGCGCCGGCGGCGAGTCGCCCCGACTCGCCAGGGCGCTCCGGTCGCCGCGCGGGGGAATGATCGCAGCGGGATCGGTGCTCATGGCCGTGCTGGTGGTCTGGGTCATCGCCCGACCGACGTCGGTCTCGGGAGGAACGACCACTGCCGCTCCCGCGACGGGCCGATCGGGTGCGATGAAGGTGATGTGGGCCGGTGACTCCGTGGCGTGGACCCTCGCCGGCGGTCGGGTGGAGTTCCCCCAACCCCAGACGTTCGAGCCGGTCTTCGATCCCGAGGCCGTGACGCTCTGGAACCTCGCCACCTATCCGTGTCCCCTCATGGAGTACCCGTCACGTTCGTTCGGCGCAGTGCGATCGAACGTCTCCAAGTGTCTCGATCGCTCGACGACGTGGCGCGAGGACGTCGCCGAGTTCGCGCCGGAAGCAGTCGTGTGGTCGGGCGAGTTGTTCGACTCGACCGAGGTCTACGCCGACGGTCGATGGGTGATGTTCGGCACTGAGGAGTGGGACGCGCTCTACCTCGACGCTCTTGGAACGGCACGCATGGCTGCGACCAGCTCGGGAGCGAAGTTCGTGCTGCTCGGCCAGGTCGATCCGCTGCCGTTCGAGGACGAACGCCAGAACGAGGCCCTCGTGGCATCGAACATCTGGCGCTTCTCCCACCTGCGCGAACTCGAGCGAAGATTCGCACTGCAGCATCCCGACGACACTCGGATGATCGATCTGCACCAGATCATGTGTCGAGTCGATCCGTGTCCCACGACCTCGCCCGATGGAGTCGTGTATCGCCCCGATGGCATCCACTATTCGGTCGAGGGTGCGCGGCTGATGGCGCCCGTCATCACTCGTGAGTTGCGTGGTGCCCTCGGGCGTCCCGTGAACTGACGGTCAACCGAGACGTTCGGCGGTGATGTGGTCGAGCAGTCCCCGGCACGCAGCATCGATGAGGTCGTAGACGTGCGCGAATCCGTCATCACCCCCGTACCAGGGGTCGGGTACCTCACCGTCGTGTGGGTCGTCACTCGTGAGTGCGGGATCGAACGTGCGCAGCAGCCGGATGCGGTCGTGCAGGATCGGGTCGGCGGTGCGATCCAGCAGGTCGGTGAGGTTGGAACGGTCCATTGCCAGCACCAGGTCGTAGAACTCGGCATCGCCGGCCATGAACGCGCTCGCTCGTGACGTGAGTTCGATGCCGCGGCGACGGGCCTCGGCCCTGGCTCGCTCATCGGGGAGCTCGCCGCGGTGCCAGGCCGCCGTGCCGGCGCTGTGCACCTCGATGAGCTCGCTGAGTCCCGCGTCGGCGACGAGCGCCGTCATGATGCCCTCAGCGGTGGGCGACCGGCAGATGTTGCCGAGACACACGAAACAGAGGCGAACGGGCTCGTTGGTCACCGAGTGAGTCTCACACGGTGGGGCACCTGCGACTAGAACGTCACCGATGGACGACTTCTCTGCACGCGACGGCGCCGCTCTCGTCACCGGTGGCACCGGTGGGATCGGCGCCGCGATCTGCCGGATGCTGGCCGAGCGGGGCAGCGACGTGTTGTTCACCTACCGCGCCAACAGCACTGCCGCCGACGCGCTCGTGGCCGAGCTGCAGTCGATGGGCCGACGGGCCGAGGCCATCGCCGCGGATCTCACCGACGAGGCCGTGGCGTCGTCGGTGGTCGGTGCGTGTGTCGAGCGGTTCGGCGGCGTGCACACGCTCGTGCACGCTGCGGGCCCGCATGTCGATCAACTGCATCTGAGCCGTGTCGAGCCCGCTCGGTATCGCGCGCAGATCGAGGGCGAGGCCGTTGCGTTCTTCAACATCGTGCACCCCGCACTCCCGAGTCTGCGTACCAATCACGGCAGCATCGTCGCCGTGACGACGGCCGCCACTCGCCGCTATCCCGTGCGAGACGGATTGTCGTCGGGCACGAAGGGAGCGGTCGAGGCCGTCGTGCGTGCACTCGCCGCCGAGGAGGGTCGATTCGGTGTTCGAGCCAACTGCGTCGGTCCCGGAATGCTCACCGACGGCATGGCCGCCCGACTGATGGCGAGCGGGGATCTCGACGATGCAGCGCTCGAGGTGACGATGCGCAACATCCCGTTGCGTCGATTCGGTGACGCCGTCGACATCGCCGAGGCGGTGTGCTTCCTGGCATCGGATCGCGCCGACTTCATCAGCGGCCAGATGCTCGACGTCGACGGCGGATACGGCGTCTGATCGTCAGGCGGCGTCGGCCTCGATCGCGCCTTCGATGGCCCATGCCAATGTGCGCACCAGCGCACGCGCTGCGGGCCTGACGACGAACGGATCGAGACCGGGCAGGGTGGGGAGTCGGAGCTCGCGCTGCACCCATGACGGCAGCAGCCCCACTGCGGCGGGGAAGAGCACGGCGTAGGCCGGACGAGACTGCAGGGGCAGCGGAGCGAGCGCGATCCACCGGGCCGCATCGCGCGCCTGGTCGCCGGCGCGGAGCTCCGGTCGCACGGACTCCATCCACTGCGCCAGTTCGGCCACCGAGCGGGCTGGGGTCTCGCCGCCGAGTCGCTCGCAGATGACGGCCATCTCCGCGACGTAGCGATCGGCATCGGCGGACGAGAGTTCGGACGCCCCGTAGGTGCGATACGCACGAAGGAAGCTGTCGACCTCGGCGTGATGGATCCATGCGATGAGATGCGGGTCGGACGCGCTGTAGGCGCGGCCGTCGGGCGCAGTGCCGACCACCCGACGGTGCACTCGTTCGACCATCTCGAACGCGGCATCGGCCTGTTCGGTCGTGCCGAAGGTCGTGACGGCGACGAACTGGCTCGTACGCACGAGGCGATCGATCGGTCGGGCCCGGTAGTCGGAGTGCTCGGCCACTCCCGCCATGGCGAGCGGGTGCATCGACTGCAGCAACAGTGCACGGATGCCACCGACGAGCATCGAACCGTCGGCGTGGATTCGCCAGGTCACGCTTTCGGGTCCGAAGAGTCCGGGATCGCCCTCGATCGGCACGGTCAGGTCGCGGACCGGAGGGTTGTCGCCGGCGAGGAGGTCGCGCAGGCCACGGCCGAGCCCGACGCGGAACTCGCCGACTGCGGCTCCGAGTCGCTCGGCGGCGGCCACGACGAGAGGGGGGAGATCGCCGGAGGACATGTCCCCGAGGCTAGGGCCGAGGTGATCCGGATCCTCGGTCGGGGACGCCCTTGGGGGTCTCGACCTCACCGATGGGACCCTCCTGTCACCGCTACCATGGCCCCACAACGCAACTCGCCCTCGCAGGGGAAGCCGGTTCGAATCCGGCGCTGACCCGCAGCCGTGAGTGGAGCCCCCTCCACGAGCCGGAATGCCTGTGAACGGTGTGACGCCCCGCCATCGAACCGTCGTCGGACTACGGGAGGTGGGGCCCGGAGCGACCCTTGGGTCGTGTCGGGTCCTCCCTGCCCTCCGTCGGGAAGGACCCTCGTGACCGCACTGACCGCAGCGCATCACCCCGCCCCAAGGCGCGGTGCTGTACCTGGTGCGGCGCGCGCGTTGCCCGGTTCACTCCTCGCGGCGGTGCTGCTGGTGTCATTCGTGATCGTGGGTGCCGCGCCCGCATCGGCGAGCACATGTGACGGCCCGATCGGTGATGGCGAGATCCGGGTCTCGATCGTCGTCGACTCCGACTCCACCGGCATGTCGACCGAATGTCTCGTCGTCCCGTCGGGAACGACGGGTTCACAACTGCTCGCGCGTCGGGCTGCCGCTCTGGGTCGCTCGGCGCCCCGCTACGCGCAGAGTGGCCTGCTGTGCGCGATCGA
This sequence comes from uncultured Bifidobacterium sp., assembly GCA_964454715.1. Classification (GTDB taxonomy): domain Bacteria; phylum Actinomycetota; class Acidimicrobiia; order Acidimicrobiales; family Acidimicrobilacustridaceae; genus Acidimicrobilacustris. Next base: position 22,622 of record CAYVUO010000005.1, read on the forward strand.
CGGGTTCCCGGCGAGCGGATGCGGCGATCGTTCCTCCGGCGGATTCGCCTACTGGGCCTACTTCAACGGAACCTCCGGTTCATGGGTGTACGGCACCTTCAACCCGTTCATCCGCCGCCTCAGCGATGGTGACGTCGAGGGATGGCGCTTCGTCGGTTCCGGTGGCGACGCCGGTGACCCACCGCCGCGCACATCGCCGCCGCGTCTGGGCCCTGTGGTGCGCGCGACCGTGCCGTCGGCCGCGACCGGTGCGGCGCCCGTCGCCACTCCGGGCGCAGTGCCCGGTTCTGTGGGACCGAGTTCGGCGAATGACACGCCCGACGTCATCGCGTCCGACACCGTCACCACCAGCACGATGGCGCCGTTGGCCGCGACGGACCCGGGTGAATCCGTCGACGGTGCGCTCGTCTCGGCGAGTCACGGCAGTGGTGGTTCGGTGACGACGTGGGTGATGCTCGCGGTCGTCGCCCTCGTCGTGCTCGCGCTCGCGGCGGGCGCATTCGTGAGGGCTCGGTCGACGCGATGACCGCGCATCGCATCCCGCGAGCCCTCCATCCGGTCGCATGGTGGATGTGGGCCATCGCCCTGGCGTGGTGCGCCACGCGCACCACCGACATCCTCCTGCTCGCCACCATCGTCGCGGTCGTCGCCTTCGTCGTCGCCGCCCGCCGTCCTGCGGTGGCGTGGTCCCGTTCATTCGCCACCTACCTGCGCATCGGGGCGTTCGTCATCGTGGTGCGCGTCGTGTTCCAGATGCTGTTCGGCGCCCGTGTGCCCGGTGACGTGCTGTTCACCCTCCCGTCGGTCGCTCTTCCGGAATGGGCCGCCGGAGTGAGTCTCGGCGGACCAGTGACGGTGCAAGCACTGCTCGGTTCGTTCGCCCAAGGGCTGCGTCTCGCCGCGGTGATCGCCTGCTTCGGTGCCGCATCCTCGTTGGCCAGCCCCTCCCGGCTGTTGCGCTCCCTCCCGGGTTTCCTCCATGAGGCGGGAGTCGCCGTCACCGTCGCCGTGTCCTTCGCGCCGCAGGCGGCGCAGAGCGCGGCTCGTGTGCGAGAGGCACGACGCCTCCGGGGTCTCCGCGATCGCGGTCCGCGGGCGTGGGCCGCGTCGGCGATGCCGGTGCTCGAGTCGGCGCTCGATCGCGCCGTCGCCCTTGCGGCATCGATGGACTCGCGTGGCTACGGGCGCCGCGGCTCCGTGCGCAATCGCCGCAGCTCGGCCGTGGTGCTCGGGATCGGCGCCGTCGCGCTCGCAGTCGGCGCGTTCGCGGTGCTCGATCCGTCGACGCCGGGTTGGATGGGTTATCCCGTGCTCGTCGTGGCGGTCGCGTTGTGTGGGATCGCCGTGGTCTCGGGCTCGCGCGCTGGTCTGCGCACCCGCTATCGACCCGACCCATGGTCGATCTCCGAATGGCTCGTGATCGCTTCGGGGATCGTCGCCGTCATCGGTGTGCTCGCACAGTCGTCCATCGGCGACGCGCTCTCACCCGACTGGTACGACCTCGGAGCACCCACGATCCCGATCGTGGCGATCGCGGCCGTCGTGTGCGCCGTCACTCCCGCATGGTCCGCTCCACCGGTCCCCGGAATCACGACGATCGCTCGTGTCGATCTCGGGGTGGCCGCATGATCCGTTTCGACCGCGTCACGTTCACCTATCCCGATGCCGACGAGCCGACGCTCGTCGATGTGTCGTTCGAGGTGCCCGAGGGCGAGTTGTGTCTCGTCGTCGGACTCACCGGATCGGGCAAGTCGACGCTGTTGCGTGCGGTCAACGGTCTGGTGCCGCGTTTCACCGGCGGCGTGTTGCAGGGCACGGTGACGATCGACGGTCGCAGCACCGCGGACGTACCGCCCCGTGAACTCGCCGATGTCGTCGGCGTCGTCGAACAGGATCCGGCTGCGGGCTTCGTGACCGATCACGTCGAGGACGAACTCGCCCACGTGATGGAGAACCTCGGCGTGGCCCCCGACGTGATGCGTCGAAGGGTCGAGGACGTGCTCGATCTCCTCGGATTGCACGAGCTGCGCGATCGTCCGCTCTCGACCCTGTCGGGCGGTCAGCAGCAGCGCGTGGCCATCGGTGCAGTGCTCACCGCCGGTCCTCGCGTACTCGTGCTCGACGAACCGACCTCTGCGCTCGACCCGGCGGCTGCTGAGGAGGTGCTCGCTGCAGTTCAGCGACTCGTGCACGATCTCGGCATCACCGTGCTCATCGCGGAACATCGCCTCGAGCGCGTCGTGCAGTACGCCGATCGGGTGATCGTGGTCCCGGGCGAGGGTCGGGCGGTCGAGATCGGCGAGCCGGGCGCCATGCTTCGCACCTCGCCGGTCGCGCCTCCGATCGTGCAGTTGGCTCGTGTCGCCGACTGGTCGACCACTCCGCTCTCCGTGCGCGATGCCCGGCGCGCCGCTGCCGATCTGCGTGAGCGCCTCGCTCCGCTCGCGGCTCGCGTCGAGAGCGATGAGGCACTGCGTCCGGCCCCCGGTGAGGTCGTGGCGAGTGCGCGGGATCTGCGCGTCGCATACGGTCCGGTCATCGCCCTGCGATCGGTCGATCTCACGCTGCGCGCCGGAGAAGTGGTGGCGTTGATGGGTCGCAATGGCGCCGGCAAGTCGACCCTGTTGCACCAATTGGTCGGTCTCCACGAGCCCACGGCGGGTGAGGTGCTGCTCGGCGGACGTCGACCACATCGACTCGCAGCGCGTGACGTCGTGCGTTCTGCTGGTCTCGTGCCCCAGGACGCGGGCGTGCTGCTCTATCACGACACCGTCGCAGCCGAATGCACCGCTGCCGACCGCGATGGTGGTCTCGCCACCGGAACGACGCACACGCTGCTCGATCGTCTCGTTCCCGGCATCGATCCTCGGACCCACCCGCGTGACCTCTCCGAGGGTCAGCGCCTCGGACTCGCGCTGGCGATCGTGCTCGGCACCGAGCCCGCGCTCGTGCTGCTCGACGAGCCGACCCGCGGCCTCGACTACGACGCGAAGCGACGTCTCGTCGCGGTGTTGCGCGAGCTCGCGGCCGAGGGTCGCTGCATCGTGCTCGCCACGCATGATGTCGAGGTCGTGGCATCGGTTGCCGACCGAGCCGTGGTGCTGGCCGAGGGTGAGGTCGTCGCCGACGGTCAGGCGCGTGACGTGGTGGTGCACTCGCCCGTGTTCGCGCCACAGACGGCGAAGGTGCTGGCACCCGAACCATGGCTCACCGTCGACGAGGTCGTCGACGCACTCTCGGCCCGATGACGACGACGTTGCGTCGCGTTCGGGCGGTCCCGCTCGGGCCGCGTTCGATCGTCCTGCTCACGGTTGCGACCCTGCTCGGCATCGTGTCGTTCCTCTGGCCACTGTTCGCCGACGCGAGCGCATCGCTCGACGCGGCCCATGGTGGCGATGCGCCGTGGGTGTTCGTCGTGCTCGTGCCGCTGTTGCTCGGCATCGTCATCGCCGAGTTGGGTGATGGTTCGCTCGATGCGAAGTCGGTGGCCCTCCTCGGTGTGCTCGCAGCGATCGGTGCCGCGCTCAGACTCCCGAGCGGGGGCGTGGCCGGGTTCGAGCCCGTGTTCTTCCTGTTGGTGCCGTCGGGTCGCGTGCTCGGGCGGGGCTTCGGCTTCGTGCTCGGTGCGCTCACGTTGTTCGTGTCGGCCCTGCTCACAGGTGGCGTGGGGCCCTGGCTGCCGTTCCAGATGTTCGCTGCTGCATGGATCGGATTCGGCGCCGGATGCCTTCCCCCGCTGAGCGGACGGGCCGAGGTCGCCATGCTGGCGGCGTACGGCGCCATCACGGCGTTGCTCTACGGAGCGCTCATGAACCTGTGGTTCTGGCCCTTCGTCGTGGCCACCGGAACCTCGGTGTCCTACGTCGCAGGCGCACCGCTGGCCGAGAACCTCCGCCACTTCTGGGGCTTCCACATCACGACGTCGTTCGGATTCGACCTGCCCAGAGCGTTCTTCAGCGGGGTGTTCCTGCTCGTCGCCGGCCGCCCCTTGCTGGGCGCGCTGCGCAGGGTGTCGACCCGAGCGGCGTTCGAAGCCCCCGTCGAATTCGAGTCAGCCGCGACCGGAGGCTGACGCCGGGCGGTTGCGCTCGGCGACGAATGTCTCGAACGCGTCGAGCATCGCATCGGCCGAGTCGGTCGTCATCGTCGCGCCCCAGCGCTTCACCTCGTCGGGGTCGACCTTCGCCGCGCCGCCCACGACGATCGGTACGGCCGTCAGCGACCGGATCTCGAGCAGCGCGGAACGGATCGAGTCCTCGTTGTCGATGGTTGTGATGCAGAGACCGATCGCGAACACCGCGTCGTCTCCGGCGGCGTGGACGAACGATTCGGCCGGAGTGTTCGCGCCGAGATCGATGACGTCGAAGCCATGAGAGCGCAGCAGGTCGGCCGCCATCGCGCTCGGGAGCGCGTGCTGGTCGAGGGCGGGAGCGCCGAGCACGATGGTGCCGCGCCGTCGCCCCGGCCGGGTGAACAGTGGTCCGAGACGAGCGATGATCCGCGATGCGACTGCAGTGGCGCGGTGCTCGTCGGCGATCGGGAGTTCGCCCTGCTCCCAGCGGCGACCGATGTCGACCAGCGCTGGAGTGATGATCTCGAGATGGATCTCGCGCGGATCGAGCCCCGAGGCGAGCGCTCCCTCGACGATGTCCCATGCGCCCGCTTCGTCGCTGGCCAGGAGTCGCTCCTCGAGCCGCGCATGTCGATCGACACGACCGTCGGCAGTGGGTGGCGAGCCGAAGGAATCGATCGCTGCGACCGGGACGTGCCAGACGCCCCCGACCTTGGTCGCGGGCAAGCGACCCGTCCGCACGTACCGGTACGCGGTCATGTAGTGCACGCCGAGCTGCTGGGCTGCTTCGGTGAGGCTGATCGTCGGTTGCACTGCGCTCCGATCGTCGACCAGCCAGACCGTAGGGTGCCCGGGGGTACCGATGAGGGGTCGGAGGTCACATTCCCCCCGAGATCGGGCTCAGGGCCGGAGTCGGGCCACCACAGCGGGGACGGAGACCAGAACCTCGGCCTCGAGGTGCTGGCTGAGCCACTCTCGATTGCGGCGGTGGAGATCGATGCCAGGGTCGAACCGGTTGAGGATCACGATGGGAGTGGCGACGTGGGCACCCCGGTCGACGGCCTCGAGGGTGAGGCGCACGTCGTTGACGGTGCCGAGCCCGGCATCGGCGACGATGAGCACGATGTCGGGCTGCAGCAGTTCGATGAACGAGATGGCGTCGCCGTTCGACGCCATCGGCGAGCGCACACCGCCGACCATCTCGACCATGCCGACGTCGGGAGCGGGAAGCGGCCAATCGAGTTCGGATGCGAGATCCTCGACGGTGAACGGTGTGCGTTGCAGGAACTCGGCGGCCATCGGTGGCGCGTACGGCACGCTCAGCCATCGATGACGGGGGCTCACCACCGAGGGTTCCTCACCACTCGCGTCGGCGAGCACGTGCGCATCGGTGAGATGGTCGTCGGCGTCGAACGACTGCACCGGCTTGCGGGCCGCCACGATGAGCCCCTCACCGCGCAACTCGCGCAGGAGCCGCGCCGCGACGTAGGTCTTGCCCACCTCGGTGCCGGTGCCGACCACGACGACCAACCTCGTCGGACGCAATCCGTCGAATGCCATCGCCGCCTCCTCTCAGTGACCGAGTCGATCGAGCGCGGCTCGCAGCAACTCGATCTGAGCATCAGTATGCGCAGCACTCAGCGCGATCCGCAGCCGACTCGTGCCTCGGGGCACGGTGGGCGGGCGGATGGCGGGGACGAACAGCCCCTCATCGAGCAGTTGGGCCGATGCCGCGAGGGCATCTGCCTCGTCGCCGAGGACGATCGGGATGATCGGGGAGCGATGACCGGGAGCGATCCGGTCGACGAGTTCGCGCAGGCGGGCGACGAGGGCGTCTCCCTGAGCGGACCGCAGCACGCCGATCGCTGCGAGCGCCGCAGCGCAGTCGGCAGGTGTCGGCGCCGTGGTGAAGATCCAAGTGCGGGCCCGGTTGACCAGGAGTTGGATGACCTCGGCTTCGGCGGCCACGTACCCGCCGAGTGCGCCGAGCGTCTTCGACAGGGTGCCGACCTGCACGAGGTCGGGGCCGGCCGACGGGAGTGGTTCGAGTACGGCATGGGCCTCGTCGATGATCAGGAGCGCATCGTGGCGAGCGCACAGTTCGCGCAGATCGTCGAGGGGGGCAGCGTCGCCGTCCATCGAGAACACCGAGTCGGTGACGACGAGTTGTCGATCCGCGCCGTTCTCGTCGAGCGCCGACTCGAGCGCACGCAGATCGAGGTGGGGGTACACGCGCGCATCGGCTCCGTTGGCCCGAGCGACGCGCACGCCGTCGATGATCGAGGCGTGGTTCAGCTCGTCGGAGTGGATGCGCACGCCGTGGCCGCCGAGGGTCGAGAGCAGGCCCACGTTCGCCGCGAATCCGGTGGGGAAGCACAGGGCCGCTCCGGTGCCGCGCCAGTCCGCGATCGCCAGTTCGAGTTCGTGGTGCACCGGTCGGGAGCCGACGATGAGCCGCGAGGCTCCGGAGCCCGTTCCCCAGTCGGTGATGGCGGCGACCGCAGCGGCCCGCACCAATGGATGCTGGGTGAGTCCCAGGTAGTCGTTCGACGCGAACGACACGACCCGGCGTCCATCGAGCGATCCGGCCGGGCCCTGGGCGGCGAACGACTTCGGCTCCCTCCACTGTCCGGCGGCTCGGATCGAGTCGGCCTGCTCGTGCAGCCACTCGTTCCAGCGAGTGCTCACCTGCAGACCTCGTCGATCGCCGCAGCCAACACGTCGACGATCCGGTCGATCTCGTCACGCGTCGAGGTGAGGATCGGCATGATCACGACCGTGTCACCGAGTGGGCGCAGCAACACACCGCGCTCGACCGCGGCTGCGCACACGCGCCGCCCCCAGCGCAGGTCGTCCGTGGGTGGTGCGAGTTCCACGCCGACCATGAGGCCGCGTTGACGCACTTCTCGCACGGCTTCGTTGCCCGTGGCGAGTTCGGCCAGCCGAGTGGCGAGGTGGCGACCCCGTTGTCGCACGTTGGCGAGCACTTCGAGTTCATCGAACAGTTCGAGGTGGCGCTTGGCCACTGCGGCCGCGAGTGCGTTCCCCGAGAACGAATGTCCGTGGTACAGCGTGTACTCGCTGAGATCGGGGCCGAGGAACGCGTCGTACACCCGGCGAGTGACGACGGTGGCGGCCATCGCGAGGTAACCGCCGGTGAGGCCCTTGCCGATCGTCATGAGATCGGGGCGCACTCGGCACGCATCACACGCGAACAACGTGCCGGTGCGACCGAATCCGGTCGCCACCTCGTCGGCGATCAGCAGTACGTCGTTCTCTCGGCACGCGATGGCGACGCGCTCGACCGAGTCGGCGTCGGTGACCCACATGCCCGCGGCGCCCTGCACGAGCGGTTCGATCACGACGGCGGCGAGTTCGGACGCGTGTTGTTCGATCAGGGCGACGGCGGTGTCGGCCCAACCCGGATCGTCGTATCCCGGTGCCCGAAGTACGGGGAATCGCAACGGGTCGAAGATGTCGGTGCCGAACCCGCCGGCGCCGAGTGAGATCGAACCGATCGTGTCGCCGTGATACGCGCCGCCGAGCGCGAGGTAGCGGGTGCGAGTGGTGATTCCCTGATTGGTCCAGTACTGGAACGCGATCTTCAGTGCCTGTTCGACCGCAGCGGCTCCATCGGAGGCGAAGAGGAAGTGCGGCTCGCCGACCGGCACCCGAGGTGCGAGTGCTTCGGCCAGTTCGATCGTCATTCGATTGCCGTTGCCGAGCAGGGTCGAATGTGCGACGCGATCGAGCTGCTCGCGCAGCGCGGCATCGAGTTCGGGCACGCGATGGCCGAGCGTCGTGACCCAGAGCGAGGAGATCGCATCGAGATAGCGGCGGCCGTCGACATCGATGAGCTCGCGTCCCTCGCCCGACTCGACGATGACGGGACGGTTGGCCGAGTACGTCGACATCTGGGTGAAGCCGTGCCACACGACGGCGGCGTCGCGATCCACCCAACGGTCGTGGGCGCTCGTGAGGCGGGGAGTTCCGTTGGGGTCGCTCACCCCGACAGCATCGCACCTCGGGCGTCGACGCCGTGCCGCTCGCGCCAGCGTTCGATCTCGACACCCATGGGAGTGGCGGCGGGACCGTCGACGAACGGCCAGATCTCGTTCGCGAGCCGGCGCCAGTTCGCCGTGGCACGGAGGTCGCCGAACATGGCGTAGAGGCCGAGGTTGATGCGTTGGATGATCACGAAGCTCGGCGGCACGTTCGCCGCCTTCTGCATGGTCGCCCACGGTCCCGAGGTGTCGAAGACGCGTCGCACGGTCTCCGATCCGTACTCGGGAGTGATGGTGTACACGCCGTCGACGTTGACGAATTCGTAGAAGTGTCCGAGGAAGGCCACGACCTCGTCGTCGGTGACGTCGAGCCCTGCCGGCAACAGACCGAGGCGTTCGACGGTCGCACGGAACGCAGCCGGATCCGGCTCGATCACGATGTGCTGGATCATCTCTCCGAACTCGTCGATCTCGGTCTGGGTGAAGTACTTCACCAGTCCGAAGTCGAGGAAGGTGATGTGACCACCGGGACGGAACAGGTAGTTGCCCGGGTGCGGGTCGCCATTGAACGCGTTGAGGCGGTAGAGGCTGCCGAACGCGAATCGGTAGAGGGTCTCCGCTGCGAGATCCTTCTCCTCCTGGGACCAGGTCATCACCTCGTCCCATCGTGCGCCCGTCGCGAGCTCGGTGGTGAGCACCTTGGTCGTCGAGAGATCGCTGCGCACGGCGGGCACGTGGATGTAGGGGTGCCCGTCGTACTGCTCGTGGAAGCGCTGCTGGTTGCGGGCCTCGAGCGCGTAGTCGAGTTCCTCGATGAGTCGTTCGCGTAGCTCGGCGACGATCGCCCGGTGCTCGAGACCGGGGAACAACTGGGCGAGTGCGGCGAAGATGAAGCCGGCATTGTCGAGATCGGATGTGACCGCTTCCGCGACGCCCGGGTACTGCACCTTCACTGCGACCGCTTGACCATCGTGGGTGATCGCGCGGTGCACCTGGCCGATGGACGCGGAAGCGATCGGCAGTGGATCCCACTCCGCGAACACGACGTCCGGAGGTGCACCGAGCTCCGACTCGATGACCCCGGCAGCCAGTTCGGGCGACATCGGGGGAGCGTTGTGCTGCAACTCGGCCAGCACGGTGCGCACATGTTCGGGCAATCCGTGATCGAGATAGCTGGCCATCTGCCCGATCTTCATCAGGGCACCCTTCATCTGCCCCAGTGTCTCGGCGACCTGTTCGGCGGTGCGCAACTCGAATCGGGTGTCGAGTTCGCGCTGTTCGCCGGCATCGGCGAAGGCCCGACGGGTGCGATAGGCCGCCCAGGATCCACCGGTGCGCAGTGCAAGGAGGGCGATGCGCAGGTTGCGGACCGCTCGACGTCCGTGGCGAACGGGTCCGTGGTCGCGGCGACGCCGGAGGAGTGTCACGACACCGCCGACCACTGCTGCGGCGCCCACGAGCGTCAGGAGAGCGCGCAGGGGCCGTCGGGCCGAGTGTCGGGGGGACATGGATCGAACCCTAGGTGTGCGTGCGACCCGGGGTCCGGTCGGACCGACCATGGTGCGACCTGCGAGGATGACGCCATGATCGTCACCACAACGCAGGGTCGGCTCGAAGGCATCGACGTCGACGGCATCGTGCAGTTCCGCGGGATCCCCTACGCCGCGCCGCCCGTCGGTGCGCTGCGCTTCATGCCGCCGGCGCCGCCGGAATCCTGGGAGGGCGTGCGCAGGGCCGACTCGTTCGGCCCGCGTTCGTGCCAAGAGGCGGGTGGTGCCACTGCCATGTTGGGCGACGACGCGTCGGGTACCGACGAGAGCTGTCTGTACCTCAACGTGTTCACGCCGTCGTGTGACGACGCTCGTCGACCGGTCATGGTCTGGATCCATGGCGGCGGTTACGTGAACGGTTCGGCCTCGACGCCCTGGTACGACGGCACCCGCATCGCAGCGAACGGCGACGTGGTCGTCGTCACCCTCAACTATCGCCTCGGCGCACTCGGCTTCCTGTGGCTCGGTGATCTCGATCCGCGGTTCCGTTCGAGCGGCGTCAATGGTCTGCTCGATCAGGCCTCCGCCATGCAGTGGGTGCGCGACAACATCGCTGCGTTCGGCGGTGATCCCGACAACGTCACGATCTTCGGCGAGTCGGCCGGTGCGATGAGTGTCTCGACACATCTCGCGCTCCCTGCCTCACGCGGACTGTTCAGCAAGGCGATCGCGCAGAGTGGGGCGGCACACAACGTCTTCGACCGCGAACTGGCGTCGAAGCTCACCGAGAGGTTCATGGAGATCCTCGGCGTCGACGATGTCGACGGTCTCCTCACGGCGGACGCCATGGCGATCACCTCTGCCGGCTCGAAGCTCACGTCGATGGTGCACTCCGATCCCACGATGCTCGCCGGCCCCACCGGCATCGCGCTCGGCATGGCCTTCCAGCCCGTGATCGATGGGGAATTCCTCCCCGAACATCCGCTCGACGCCGTGCGCGCCGGCCGCGCCGCCGATGTGCCGCTCCTGACGGGAACGAACCTCGACGAGTGGAACCTGTTCCGTCTCATGACCCCGGGTGGTCTCGACCACCCCGAACTGTTGGGTCGTCTCGAGCGCATCTTCGGTGAGGGCCATCGGGTGCACGACACCTACGTGGCCACGCGTCCCGGCGCATCTCCCGACGATCTGTGGAGTGCCGTGCTCACCGACGCAACGTTCCGACTGCCGTGCATCCGATTGGTCGAGGCCCGTGGCGCGGCGACCTCGCCGACCTGGCAGTACCTGTTCACCTGGGCCACGCCCGCGTTCGGTGGAGTCGCCGGTTCCTGCCACGCACTCGAGATCCCGTTCGTCTTCGGTGTGCTCGATGCGCCCGGTGCGTCGATCTTCCTCGGTGGTGAACCCGGCGCCGACCTGCACGAACTCTCCCGTCGCATGCAGGACGCATGGATCGCGTTCGCTCGCACCGGCGACCCCTCGATCGGTTCGCTCCCGGCGTGGCCACGATGGGACATCACTGCGCGGCCCACGATGCGGTTCGATCTCGATTGCGCCGTCGACCACGATCCGTGGGGTTCGGACCGCGCGCTGTGGCAGGACGTGCTTTGACCCGTCGCGCCGTCGTCCTGTTCTCGGGTGGCCTCGATTCGACGACCTGCCTCGCGATCGCCCGGCGCGACGGGTTCGAACCGATCGCTCTGAGCTTCCGCTACGGCCAGCGCCACACGGTCGAACTCGACTGCGCTCGGTCGATCGCCGCCGCATCTGGGGTCGAGCACATCGTGACCGACATAGACCTCGCGGCCTTCGGCGGTTCGGCCCTCGTCGATCCGTCGATCGAGGTCCCCCATGAGGAGTCGGCTCACGATGTCATCCCCGTCACCTACGTGCCGGCCCGCAACACCGTGTTCCTCTCGTTCGCTCTCGCTCTGGCCGAGGCGCGCGGCGCGCACGACATCTACATCGGAGTGAACGCGGTCGACTACTCGGGCTATCCCGATTGCCGGCCCGAGTTCATCGACGCGTTCCAGCGAGTCGCCGATCTGGCGACGCGTGAGGGCGTCGAGGGTCGACGGGTCACGATCCACACTCCGCTGATCGAACTCACGAAGGCCGAGATCGTCACCCTCGGTTCGTCACTCGGAGTCGACTACTCGGCCACCTCGACCTGTTACGACCCCGATTCCGCAGGTGCTGCCTGTGGTTCGTGTGAGGCCTGTCGATTGCGCGCTGCCGGCTTCGCGCAGGCCGGCTTGGCCGACCCCACGCGCTACTCGGGCGGCTGAGTCTCAGACGCCGGCAGTGATGACGGCGAGGGCCTCGTCGATGTGCTTCTTCGGCTTGAACTGCGACGAGAACTCATGACGTACGACGCCCTGGGGATCGATCACGTACGTGACGCGACCGGGCAACAACCCGAGCGTGCGACCAACGCCGAACTGCTTGCGTACGACACCACCCTCGTCGGCCAACAGGGTGAAGGGCAGTGAATGCTTCGTGGCGAACGCTCGATGCGAGTCGACCGAATCGGAGCTGATGCCGATCACCTTCGCGCCAGCATCGGTGAATGCCTCGTGGCTGTCTCGGAAGGAGCACGATTCGGCCGTGCAACCGGGAGTGTCGTCCTTCGGGTAGAAGTACACGACGACCCAGGAACCCCGCAGCGAGGCGAGGGAGACGGGAACGCCGTCCTGATCGGGAAGGGTGAACTCGGGCGCGGGTGATCCGACGGTTGCGGGCATGGGTGCTGCAGCACCGGAGGCGCGGTGGGTATTCCCGGAACCTCCGGATGAGGGCGATGGCCGCCGATCCCGCACCGGCCACGACTAGCGTTGCCCCATGCCGATCGTCGCCGTCGTCAATCAGAAGGGTGGGGTGGGCAAGACCACCGTCACCCTCGGTCTGGCCTCCGCTGCGGCCTCCCGTGGCGCCCGTGTGCTCGTGGTCGACCTCGATCCACAGGCCAATGCCACCGGTGGTCTGGGCGTGTGGCAGCCCGAGCGCACCGTCGAATCGCTGCTCGAGTCCGAGCGACCCGGAGCCGCGGCCGAGGTCGCCGTGCCCGGTGAGTGGGTGCTCCCCGGCGGCCGCACCCCCGAGGTGCTCGCGGGATCGGGCACGCTCGCCACTCGTGAGCCGCAGCTCGCCAACGATCCCGTCGGCGCGCAGGATCGTCTGCAACTCGCGCTCGAGGGCCATCCCTACGACCTCGTCGTGATCGACTGCCCGCCATCGTTGGGTCTGCTCACGATCAATGGCCTGTTCGCCGCCGATCGCGCGCTGATCGTCACCGAGCCTGGAGCATGGGCCTCCGACGGTGTGGCCAACGTGCAGGTGACGATCTCTCGCATCGCTGCCCGACGCAACGGTGTGCCCGCGATCGCCGGCATCGCCGTCAATCGTCTCGGACGCACGCGGGATGCGCACTACTGGCACACGATGCTGCTCGAGCAGTACGGCGATCTCGTGCTCGCTCCCGTGCATCTGCGCGCTGCGGTGGCCGAGGGCTCGGCCCAGTCGCTTCCGATCCATGCGCTCGGCAATCGTCCCGGCGCGACCGAGGCCGCAGCGGAGTTCGATCTGCTCCTCGACGTCGTGGTTCCGGAACTCGCCGGTGTCTCCGGTCGTGTCGGAGGTGCAGATGCCGGCGTATGACCCGCAGCGCACTCGGCGTCGCCCCACGACCGACGACAGCGCACCGGCACCGGTCGACGCGTTGCTCGACGCCGTGCCCGTCACGCCCGTCGTCGATGTGGCTGAGGTGGCCGAGGTGGCCGAGGTCGTCGAGGCCCCACCGCCGAAGCCCGAGGTGGCGCCACCGGTGATCGAGGCCGCGGTCGAGGATCTCGAGGTGCGCGCCCCGCAGTCGCCATCGGTGGCTCCCTTGCCGCGCTCCGGCGGTCTCGACAAGCGGCTGGTGCTCGTCGGGGCTGCGGTGCTGGCCGTGCTCGCGCTCGTGGTGCTCGGTCGCCGTCGTCGACGCGACTGACGCGACCGCCGCTCAGAACAACAGGTTGACGTTCAGCGCTTCGACCACGTCGCCATCGACGCCGATGCTGCGCACGTAGCCCAGCACCGAGCCGAACTCGCGGTGCACGTGACCGAGGAACATCATCATCGCCTCGGGCGGTGCGGCGAGGTAGGCCGAGGGCTGCTCGTTCATCGTGGTGAGCGTCTCGGGGCGCTCGCGTCGCAGTCGCTCGACGAGGTTCGTCATCGCAGTGCCCGAGAGTGAGTAGTCGGCGATGATGATCTCGTCGTTCACGCCGAGCAGTGACAGCACCATCGCGGCCAGCACACCGGTGCGATCCTTCCCAGCGGCGCAGTGGAACACTGCGGGCAGGCGACCGGCATCCGCGAGCATCGTGAGTGCGCCGGCAAGTGCGGGCGCACCGACGTCGAGCATCTCGATGTAGAGCGAACCCAGCACCTCGCCGGCATCGGCATCGGGATCGAGCTTCCGTGGCTCCCACGTGCGACCGAGCACCGGCAGATGGACGTGGGTGATCGAGTCGACCTCGATGCGGCCGGCGTCGACCTCCTCGTCGGTGCGCAGATCGAGTGCGGTGCGCACGCCGAGTGCGCCGAGCGTGTCGAGCTCATGGTCGGGGAGGTGATGCAGTGCATCGGCCCGGTAGAGCGTGCGCCAGCGCAAGGTCTGACCGGCGCGGGCCGGGTAACCACCGAGGTCGCGGAAGTTGAACGCACCCTCGAGCGGCACGAAGCGGTCGGGGTGGTCGTGATGGGCAACGGCAGTGGGATCGCTCACGTCGAGCAGGTTACGGGCCATGGTCGGGTTCATGTGAACCTCCGGAGTTCGCCTGAGATCTGCTCAGCATGGACTTCGCGCCCACGAACTCGGGGTGGTTCGGGTGTACGTCGAGTGAAGTTGCGGCGAACGTTTCGTGGTCAGCGCTGCAGCAGCACGACCGCATCGAGCCCGCCGCCGGGAGCGGCGCGCAGTTCCGCGACACCGCCATCGGCCTGCGCCAACTTCTGCACGATGGCGAGCCCGAGTCCGCTGCCGCCGAGTTCGCCCTTCTCGCTCGTGGCCCGCCAGAAGCGGTCGAAGGCTCGCTCCCGCTCGTCGAAGGTCATGCCCGGCCCCTCGTCGATGACGTGCAATGTGATCGGCATCTCGGCGCGCCACGCCTCCTCCTCGGCGCTCAGCGTGATGGTCGAACCGGGAGGAGACACCTCGAGTGCATTCGCGAGGTAGTTGTCGAGCACCTGACTGAGGCCATCGGGGTTGATGCGCGCTCTCAGGTTCGAGTGCACGACCTCGATCGTGACCCTGCGTTCGTCGGC
>CAYVUO010000006.1:0-28473 GCA_964454715.1 uncultured Bifidobacterium sp.
AAGCGGTCGGAGACCTCGACCCCCACGAGGAGGGTGTCGCCACCGAGCGACGCCTCGAACCGGTCTGCCGTCGATCGGGTGAGTGTGACGTTGAACTGGTTGGAACGCGCACACAGGTCGGCGAGGCGCTCGACCAACGGGGGAGAGGGGCGATGGAACGTGACGCGCGGTTCGGCGGTGCGTAGGTACGACTCGAGGCTGGCGCGCAGCAGTTCGCTCCGTTCCTCGTCGGAGAGGATGTCGGCGCGTCGCACGTCACCGAGCGAATCCGATCGGAACGTGCGATGACCGGGGGTGTGGC
This sequence comes from uncultured Bifidobacterium sp., assembly GCA_964454715.1. Lineage (GTDB taxonomy): Bacteria > Actinomycetota > Acidimicrobiia > Acidimicrobiales > Acidimicrobilacustridaceae > Acidimicrobilacustris. The sequence continues at coordinate 302 of CAYVUO010000006.1, forward strand.
GCAGCGTTGCGAGCGCGTCGTACGGACCCGTCTCGCACGACACGAGCACGAGGCCGGGTACCGAGGCGTGCGCCTGAGCGAGCTCGGCGAAGTTGTCATCGATGAACACGGCAGCATCGGCACCGATGTGGGTGCGGTCGATGATCTGGCGAAGCGCGACGGCCTTGGCGTCCCACGAGGCCTCGATGGCCACGAAGTCTTCGGCCGACAGCAAGTAGTCGGGGTGGGAGGCGAGCAGTTCGAGCACGTCGGCACGGTCGTTCTTGCTCACGAGGGCGAGCATCAGACCGCGCTGTTTGGCGTCGAGGAGTTCCTGCTGCAGGGCGCGGTGGCCATCGGTGACGACCACGTCGAGACCGATCTCGCCGAGGATGCCCGAGTGCAGTGTCTCGTCGAGGTCTACGGCGAGCAGTTTGATGATCGCTCCGCGTGCGGCGGGCAACCACGTGAGTCCCAACTCGCGGGCGAGGAGTCCGAACCCCTTGGCCGCGAGCACCGAACCCGTGCCCTTCGTCGCGTCGGTGTCGATCGCCTCGGGATCGTCGAGCGACCAGACCACCTCGTCGTCGATGGAGATCGCGAGCGTGGGTTCGGAGTTCGCGCGCACCACGACCACGATCACGACGTTGCCGGTGGTGCGACGCAGCCAGTCGGCGCGCTCGCGCGACCACGAGTCGAATTCGGCATCGTCGAGCGAGAGGCGGGCGCGCTCGATGACGATGATCTCCACGTCACCGTTCGTCGACGCAAGATCGGTGTACGAGAGGGCGTCGTCGTAGCCGGTCACGACCGTGTCGGCGGCGAGGTCGGCGAGGTGCAGGAAGAACTCGAGGGGAACGAACAGGTGCTCGACCGCGGTGTTGCGCCAGAACCGCGCGGTGAAGCGCCGAGGTGCGGGGTCGGATGCCGAGAGGTGCTTGCGCATGGCCATGCGCGTCGGCAACGAGGTGGCGGCGACCCGTCTGGTGTCGAGGAGTTCGTGCAGGTCAGGGGGCGCCATCGGACTCGCACACGAAGAACAGCTCGGCAGCGATCTCGGTGCGGGTGCGTGCCAGCGCGTCGATGCCGCGGATGAGCTCCTCGTTCCAGTCGAGCATCATTCGGTTGGGGACGAGCTTGAGGAACAGTCCCCGGGAGTGCACCACGCGCAGACCCGCGGCCTGGATGTCCGCCGTGAGGGTCTCGGTCGTGTAGTTGCGGAGATGACCCTGCGCTCGATCGGAGTCGTTGAGGGTCGTCGGCTCGGGCTGCATGCCCATCTCGACCGCCACCTGACGATGGAGGCTGTTCCCGTTGGGGACCGAGATGTGGATGCGGCCACCTGGTTCGAGCCAAGTGGCGCAGCGTTCGAGCAGCCGCACCGGGACGTCGTAGTGCTCGAGTGCCTCGAACAGGACGATGTCGGTGAAGGTGCGTTCGGGCTCGTACTGCTCCCAGAGCCCCTCGATCACGTGGACGCTCGGCAGTCGTTCGCGCAGCACGGCGACGTTGACCGAACTTCCCTCGACGATCGTGTACGAGTCGACGGAGTCGACGAGTAGCGAGGTGAGCTCACCGGTTGCGCCGCCGAGTTCGAGCACCTCACCTCCGGCGAGCCAAGGCAGCACGGCATCGGCCTCGAGACGCTTGAACCAGTAGTCGAACGACTTGGTCGGGTCGGAGGGATCGTAGGAACGCGCGATCTCGTCGAGTTCGTTCACCTGGGCTTCGGACACGGCCGAGAGGCTAGTTCGCTCCCGGGTCGGGTTCGGGCCCTCGCCTAGGGTGGAACGGTCATGCGGATCCTGATGGTCAATGCGCTCTTCCCGCCCGATCGCACGGGTTCATCGGTCTTCACGAGCCAGTTGAGCGATTCGCTGGCGGCCTCGGGTCATGACGTCCACGTGATCACGTCGAGTCGCGCACTCGACGATGCGACCGCGGTGGCACCGTACGAGGTGACGCGATTGAAGGCTCGACGTGTGAGTGTCGGGAAGCTGGCCTGGAACTACGCGATCCCGCTCAACTTCACGCCGGGGAACTATCGACGGGTCAAGGCGGTGGTGAAGCGGTTCCGTCCCGACGTGATCGTGTGTCACGGACAGATCTTCGACCTCACCTGGATGCTCTGTGTGATCGCTCGTCGACTCGGCATCCCCGCGGTCGTGGTGGTGCACACCGCGGTTTGGAACGAGAACGTCTACCGGCGCACGGTGCTGCGTACCTTCGAACGTCTCGTGATCCGCCCGTTGATCCGACTCGCCCGTCCGTCGTTCGTCGCCGTCGACAAGTGGACGAGGGACGACGCTCGGCGTTCACTGGCGAAGGGACTCCAACTTCAGGTGATCCCGGTGTCGGTGGATGCGAGCCAGATGATCGATGGTGACGCGGCCGAGGCCCGCAGGAAGTACTCACTGCCCGATGGCCCGATCCTGCTGTCGTTGGGCCATGTCGTGGCATTGCGGAACCGTCACGCGCTCGTACGTGCCCTGCCTCGCGTGCTCACCGAACATCCCGATCTGAAGGTCGTCATCGTCGGAGACGTTCGCGACGAGACGTTCCTCGAGATCGCGCGCGACTTCAGGGTCGAGGATGCGATCATCTGCCTCGGTTCGGTGCCGCATGTCGACATCAAGCACCTGCTCGCGGCTTCCGAGGTCGAGATGCACGATCTGCAGGGTCTCGGTCTCGGCATCACCTCGATCGAGGCGATGTGCGCCGGGGTGCCGATCGTGGCCTGGGCCACCGACGACAACTATCCCGGTCTGTCACTGCGCTCGTTCGACGGCCTGATGCTCCTCGACGGTGCGGGTCCGGCCGAACTCTCCGGAGCGACCCTCGAGCTGCTGGCCGACCCCGCCCGACGTGCGGCCGCGATCGCGGCGCAGCGGGCCCTCGTGGAGCAGGTGTTCGAACCCATGGCGGTGGCCCGGGCCTACGAGGCCGTGCTGGAACGGGTCGTCGCCGGGGCCTGAGCGGCGCTGGGGCTGCCCAGGGGTGGTGCCGTCGCCTCGCCGCGGCACGCCGTTAGCATGACCGTCGGGTGGAGTGACAGGTGCGGAGCACCTGTGTCCGATCCGTTCCCGACGAACCCTCGAGGCCCTCGTTGTCCTTCCCCCGACCCGAACCCGCTGTGGGTGCTGCGGCCGTCCCCGGCGGTCGGGCCTCAGCGCGTCGTTCGCGCATGCGTCGCGCAGTGTTCGGTCTCGGGTTCCTGATCGGGGTCGTGCTGGTCTCGACCGGCTGTCTGCCCCCGCTGCTCGAGCCGCCGACCTCGGGGCGAGTGCAGGGCCAGGGCCCGCTCGATTCCATCCGAGAGGCGGCTCGTGACTACACCGAGGCCAATGCATCGTGTGGCCTGAGCTCGACCGAACTCGCCGGGATGATGATGGTGCCGATCGCGTTCGAGTCCGGTGGCCAGTCGCCGTCACCCATGACGCTGTCGCGCTGGGACAACGTGTCGGTGTGGTCGCTCAACGCGAACCTCTTCCCCTTCGGGCAGACCTCGGGGCCCTACGTGAACGCCTTCTTCAGCCCCGGCATCGGGCTGTGGCAGTTCGACTCGGCCGGAGGCTGGGACCTCACCGCGGCCGACGCGATCAACACCGTCACCGCCGCGCGTCAAGCCGCTGACACCATCGGCTATCGCTGGTGCAATGCGCCGTCGTCTCGACGTGCGACGCCACAGGCCCGTCGCGCCTACGCGCTGGGCGGCCCTTGGTACTACTGCGGACTCGCCGGTGACACGCGTTGCGAGGATACCTACAACACGTTGGTCACCGCTGACGGCAAGTTGAACATCGGCGCTGACGCAACGGTGTCGCGCACGGGCGGCATGTCGCAACGCACGTGCAACGTCTACGGCCTCGCTGACGGCATCACCTGCTACTACGTGAACCCCGCATTGGCCGAGGGCTCGCGCAGTTGGACGTACGGCACCTACGACCCGGCCCGCCCGAACTACGTCACGCCGCTGCCGAAACCGTTCTACGTGTTCCGCCACAACGGCAATGAGTACCGCATGTGGATCCGTGAGGACACGGGGTACGACATCGGAATCTCTGCGTGGCATCCAGTCACCTCGAACGCCCGAACCTCGATCCAATGGGCAGGTAGCGCGTACCTGTGCGACATGACGCTCGCACGCGGCACCTGCACCCCGCCTCGGGTCGCGCGCGCAGGTGGCAACACCTACACCGCTCTTCCCACCGGTGGCTTCGAATCGGCCACGATCACCGGACTCACCCAGATCGCGCTGTCGGGCTGGGCACTCGACCCCGATACGAACGACCCCCTCGTGGTGCACGCATACCTCGACGGCGTCTTCGCCGCTCAGACGCTCGCCTCCGGCTCTCGACCCGATGTCGGCGCGTTGTTCGGCGACTACGGGTCCAACCACGGCTTCTCGTTCACGATCGACTCGAACCCCGGCACCCATCAGGTCTGCGTCTACGCAGTGAACGTGGGACCGTACGGCGATTCGAATCCCCTTCTCGGATGTCGCACCGTCGTCATCGCTGGTGAACCCTCGGGCGCACTCGAGTCGGTCACGCCCGCGGTCGGTGGAGCGCAGGTCATCGGATGGGCGATCGAGCCCGACACGTATGCACCCGACACCGTGCACTTCTACGTCGATGGTGTCTACGCGTCGCAGACGATCGCGAATGTCCGTCGTACCGACCTCGCGGCGCTCTATCCGCGCTATGGGAACGACCACGGCTTCTCCGCGTTCGTACCCATGAACGGTGCATCCCGGCAGGTGTGTGCCTACGGCATCAACATCGCGATCGGAACGTCGAACTCACTGCTGGGATGTCGCACGGTGTCGGTGTCGGGTCAGGCGCTCGCAGGGTGGGGGAGGGCCTCGGCCGGTCCAGGAGGCATCTCCGTCGCCGGGTGGGCATTCGATCCGGAGACGCGCGATGCCTCGGTGGCCGTGACTGTGGATGGGCAGGCGCGCCCGGCGCTGGCTGCGAACGTGTCGCGCGCAGACGTGAACAGGGCATACCCCACGATCCCGGGTGATCACGGATTCTCCGGGGTCGTGGCCGCGAGTCCCGGCGCGCACACCATCTGCCTCACCGTGATCAATCAGGGCCCGACCGGCAACGATCTTCCGCTCGGGTGTCGTTCGGTGACGGTCGTCGCCGGCAACCCCGTCGGCGGTGTCGCAGTGGCGCAGCGCATCTGGGCCGGCGTTCGCGTCGCCGGGTGGGCGCTCGATCCCGACACGGCCGAATCGATCCAGTTGCACGTCTACATCAATGGTGTGTTCCAGGCCGCGCCAGTGGCCTCCACCTCGCGCCCGGACCTCGCGGCCGCATGGGGTGGCTACGGCACGAATCACGGCTTCGATGTCGGCTACCTGACACCGACCAATCCGGCGACGGTGTGCGTGTTCGCCATCAACGCCGGCCCCGGCACCGCCAATCCACTGCTCGGTTGCTGGGTGCTCTGAGGCCCGAGCGGGCCCGGCTGCTAGAACGTCCTGCGTGAAGGGACTCATCCTCTCCGGCGGTGCCGGAACACGATTGCGGCCGATCACGCACACGAGTGCCAAGCAACTGGTGCCGGTGGCCAACAAGCCGATCCTGTTCTACGGCATCGAGGACATGGTCGAGGCCGGCATCACTGAGATCGGCATCATCATCGGCGACACCGGCGACGAGATCCGCGCTGCGGTCGGCGACGGCAGCGCATTCGGCGCGCGAGTCACCTACATCCCGCAGGATGCGCCCCTCGGCCTCGCCCATTGCGTGCTCATCGCCCGTGACTTCCTCGGTGATGACGACTTCGTGATGTACCTCGGTGACAACCTCCTGCGTCAGGGGATCTCCCCGTTCGTGGTGAGCTTCGAACACGACCGCAACGCGTCGGGCACCGCCGACGGTGACCGGCCGTCGGCGCAGATCCTCCTCGCCCGCGTCGAGGATCCGCAGCGCTTCGGGGTCGCCGAGATCGGTCCCGACGGCGAAGTTCTCCACCTCGTCGAGAAGCCGGTCGACCCGCCGTCGGATCTGGCACTCGTCGGGGTGTACTTGTTCGATCGCAGCATCCACGAGGCGGTGGCCTCGATCCAGCCGTCGCCGCGCGGCGAGCTCGAGATCACCGATGCGATCCAATGGCTCATCGACAACGGCCACCGGGTGCGCCACGAGATCCTCGAGGGCTGGTGGAAGGACACCGGCAAGTTGCAGCCGCTGCTCGAGGGCAATCGACTGATCCTCGAGACGCTCGAACAGCGCATCGACGGCACCGTCGACGACGGCTCGCTCATCGACGGGCGCGTCGTGATCGAGGAGGGCGCTCAGATCGTCAACTCGACGGTGCGTGGACCCGCCGTGATCGGCCGCAATTCTCGCGTGGTGAACTCCTACATCGGACCGTTCACGTCCGTGTACTTCGATTGCGAGGTCATCGATTCGGAGATCGAGCACTCGGTGGTGCTCGAGCAGTCGACGATCACGGGAATCTCACGGATCACCGATTCACTCATCGGGCGCAAGGTGACGGTCCGACTCTCCGACGAGCGTCCCCACGCCATCAGGTTGATGGTGGGCGACGACTCGGTCGTCGAGCTCAGGTGACAGCAGTGGTTCGCCGGCTCCTCGGTGGGGCCGATCGTCGCATCTGGCTCATCACGTTCGCTCTCGTGTCAATGCTCGGCGTCTGCTGGTCGTTCGCCTCACCCATCTACTCCGTCCCCGACGAGCCGGCGCACGCGGTCCGCGCGTATTCGGTGGCTCACCTCGACATCCTCGGACGGGAGCCCGCCGATCCGAACGCGCCCGGGACGATCGTGCGAGTGCCGAATGCGATGCTCGGCGACAATCCCGCCTGCTACGCGTTCACCCGAGTGGTCCCGGCCAATTGCACTGGCCCCAACGGTGATCCGACGATGGTCGATGCAACGACCAACGCGGGAAGGCATCCGCCGCTCTACTACTTCGTGGCCGGGTTGCCCTCGTGGCTGACGAAGTCGATCGACTCGGTGTACTTGATGCGCATCTGGAGCGCGTTGCTATGCGCGGCCGTGCTCGCATCGGCGATGGTGACGGCGTTCCGGCCCTCGAGTCGCGCGTGGATGCCCATCTCGATCGTGGTCGCGCTCACCCCGATGGCGCTGTACCTCCTCGGTTCGGTGAATCCGTCGTCATTGGAGATCGCCGCTGGCATCGGCGTGTGGGTGAGCGGTCTGGCGCTCGTCTCCGAACGCGAGGTCGATACGAGGGTGTTGCTGCGGTTCGTCGTCGCCGGTGTGCTGTTGATCCTCGTGCGACAACTCGGACCCCTGTGGTTCCTCCTCGCTGTGGGTGCGCTGCTGTGGCTCACCGGTGTCGAACGGACGAAGGCGCTGCTCCGCGATCGCCGAATCCGATGGAGTGCGCTCGTGCTCGTGCTGGCGGGCCTCGTGCAGGGGTTGTGGCTCGTGATCGTGAAGCCACTCGATTCGACGCGCAATGGCACGGAACCCCTCGACCTCACGAACGCGCAGATACTTCGTGGTGAGCTCGCTCATGTCGGTGTGCTCTATCGGGAGATGATCGGCGTGTTCGGCTGGCGCGACACGCTCGCCCCCGACATCACCTACGGAATCCTCACGATGCTCATCGGTGCACTGGTCGTGGGGGCGGTGCTCGTCGGGCGTCGCCGCACGGCTGCGGTGCTGGGAGCGGTCATCGCAGCCACTGTCGTGATCCCCATCGTCCTCGAATCGCGCGCGGTGCGCACGGCCGACTTCTTCTGGCAGGGTCGCTACACACTGCCCCTCGCCGTCGGCGTCGTACTGCTGGCCGGTCACGCGATCGGTGAGCGGATGCCCACTCGCTCGGGCGTCGCACGTTGGCGCTGGATGGTGCTCGGCGTGGCCCTCCTCGTGGCTCAGGAGGCGGCGCTGTGGCAGGTGCTGCAGCGGTTCATGGTCGGGTTGGGGCGCGGCGGCCTGCGCTTCTGGAACGACGCCGCCTGGTCGCCACCGGTGCCGGCCGTGCTGTTGATGGTCCTCTATGCCGTGGCGATGGGCACAGCGATCACGCTGGTGCTGACCCGCGAGACTGTCGACCAGCCATGAGCGAACTTCCCCCCATCCCCATCACCACCGTCCGCCTCGGCGCCGAGGAGGAGGCCCTCGTACTCGAGGTCCTGCGGTCCGGCATGCTCGCCCAAGGGCCGATGGTCGAGCGCCTCGAGCGCGACTTCGCCCGACTCGTGGGCGTGCCCCACGCCGTTGCAGTGAACAACGGCACCACGGCGCTCGTCGCTGCGCTGCAGGCGCTCGGGGTCGGCCCCGGTGACGAGGTGATCACGAGTCCGTTCACGTTCGTGGCGACCATGAATGCGATCCTCGAGGTGGGCGCCACGGCTCGACTCGCCGACATCTCCCTCGACGACTACTGCCTCGATCCGGCTCGAGCCGCAGAACTCGTGGGCCCGTCCACTCGCGTCGTGATGCCCGTGCACCTCTACGGGCAATCGGCCGACATGGCGGCGTTCACGGCTTTGGCGTCATCGAACTCCCTCGCGATCGTCGAGGATGCGGCACAGGCCCACGGCTCGACCTTCGATGGCCGACCGGTCGGTTCGTTCGGTGTCGGATGCTTCTCGTTCTATGCCACCAAGAACTTCACGACTGGTGAGGGTGGCATCATCACCACCACCGACGACGCGATCGCCGATCGTCTGCGCTTGCTGCGCAATCAGGGCATGCGGGCGCGGTACCAGTACGAGATCGCAGGCCACAACTACCGCATGACCGATCTCCAAGCCGCGGTCGGGATTCCGCAGCTCGAGCGCTTCGAGCACACGACATCGTCGCGCGAACGCAATGCCGCGGTCCTCAACGAGGGACTCTCGGGCATCGATGGACTCGTGATCCCGACGGTGATGCCCGGTCGGCGCCATGTGTTCCACCAATACACCGTGCGCGTGACCTCCGATGCCCGCATCGACCGTGATGCGTTGATCGATCACCTCGGTGCTGCCGGCATCGGTTGCGGCATCTACTACCCGCGAACGGTGATCGACTACGACTGCTATCGCAATGATCCGCGGGTGCTGGCCGCCGACATCCCCGAGGCGGAGCGTGCTGCACGCGAGGTGTTGAGCCTCCCGGTGCATCCGTACCTCAGCGATGCCGACCTCGAACGGATCGTCGCCGCCGTGCGCAGCGCCCTCGCCCCCTGATCCATCGGGTCTCCGGGACGCCGCGGGCGCGGTGGTACCTTCGAAGTCCTGTGAGCATGTGTCGGAGGGATCGCCGGTGACCGAGCAGGTCCGCATCGCACTCGTCGGAGCAGGGATGATGGGTTCGCTGCACGCGCGCGTCATCAGCCAGCATCGTGACTCCGACCTCGTGCGTGTCGTGGATCCCGATGGTGATCGTGGTCGGCCACTCGCCGAACGCTGGGGTTCGACCTGGGCGGCGGATCTCGACTCCTTCGATGGGGTCGACGCCGTCGTGGTGGCGACTCCCACGGCCTTCCACTTCGACTGGGGAATGCGTTGCATCGCCGATCGTGTGCCGGTACTGGTCGAGAAGCCGCTCACCGGATCGATGGCCCAGACCGAGCAGATGGTCTCGGCCGCGATCGAATCGTCGGTCCCGCTCATGTGCGGTCTGCTCGAGCGCTACAACCCGGCCGTCATGGCCATGCACGAGATCGTCGAGAAGCCGCTCCACCTCAATGTCGTGCGCCACTCGCCGTACACGCCTCGCATCGCCACCGGCGTGATGGGTGATCTGTCGATCCACGACATCGATCTCGCCGTGCGGCTCGCCGGCGGCGAGCCCTCCGAGGTGCTGGCCCACGCCGCTGACTTCCATCCCGATTCCGGCAGTGGGTCGGAGGATGTCGCTGAGATCTCATTGCGGTTCCCCGAGGGGTTGCTGGCCACGCTCTCGGCGAGCCGGATCTCGCAGCGCAAGATCCGGACGTTGCAGGTGGCCGAACTGGATCGACTCGTCGAGGTCGACCTGCTGCGTCGCGACATCACCGTGTACCACCATGTCGTCGCCGACTTCATGCCCGGTCGCGACACGGGCTATCGCCAGCAGACGGTGATCGACATCCCAGTCATCACCGAGTCGCGCGAGCCGTTGGCGACGCAACTCGATCGCTTCCTCGCACTCATCGCCGGTGAGGTCGATCTCGCCACGGAGGCTCGGTCGATCCTGCCGGCCCATCGGGTACTCGACCGCGCGGCGCAGGGATCGGCATGAGTCTCCGCGAACGCGTCGCGACGCTGAAGGGCCACGCCGCAGACGCGTTGCCCACCGGCACGGCTGCGGTGGGCGCCGGTCTGGCCGTGTCGGCGTTCACGTCGTACGTGTTCGTCGTCATCGCCCTGAACTCGCTCGAGGGCTCTGCGAAGTCGGCGTTCTCCGCGTTCTGGGCCGTCATCTTCGTGGTCGGCCCCGGGTTCTTCCTTCCGCTCGAGCAGGAGATCGGCCGCGCGTTGGCCCACCGTCGCGCACAGGGCGAGGGTGGCCGACCACTGGTCGTGCGGGCGGCACGGCTCGGAGCGATCATCACCGCCGTGCTCGTGGTCGCAGCGGTCGCAGCCACGCCGATCCTGTCGAAGGAGCTCTACCACGGCGACACCTTCTTCGCCGTCAGCCTCTCCGTTGCACTCGTCGCGTTCTTCCTCATGCATCTCACGCGCGGGGTGCTCGCGGGAGCGGGTCGTTTCCGTGCGTATGGCGAGTTGCTCGCGTTCGAGGGGATCATCCGCCTCGTGATGGCGATCGCGCTCGCGGCATTCGGCGTCTCCAACGCCGGACTGTTCGCTCTTTGCCTCGGTCTCGCGCCGCTCATCGCCGTACCGATCGCGTTGCGTTCGCAGCGTGGTGTGCTCCAACCCGGACCTGACGCGCCGTGGTCGGAGTTGTCGGCCAACATCGGGTGGCTCCTCGCAGCCTCGGTGTTCACGCAGGCATTGGCGTACGCACCGCTGCTCGGGGTCAATCTGCTGGCCACCGATGCGGAGAAGGTGATCGTCACCGGATTCGCCTCGGCGTTCTTCGTCGCCCGTGTGCCCGTGCTCGCGTTCCAGGCGGTGCAGGGCACCTTGTTGCCGAAGCTCGCGGGCCTCACGGGGGCTGGTCGCCACGACGAGTTCAAGCGAGGCCTGTCGCGACTGCTCGCCGTCGTCATCGGCATCGCCGTGCTCGGCACACTCGGCGCGCTCGTGCTCGGCCCGTTCGTCGGCAGGATCCTCTTCAAGGACTTCACCATGGGCGCTGGTGGTCTCGCCCTGCTCGCAGCGGGCAGCGGCGGCTTCATCATCGCCCTCACGATGGCGCAGGCACTCATGGCACTCGGTGGACATCGACTCACTGCATTCGCCTGGGCCGCTGGTCTCGCCGTATGCGGGGCCGTCATCGCGATCGTTCACCCCCTCGAACTCCGGGTCGATCTGGGGCTGCTCCTGGGTTCGCTCGTCGCCGCCGTCGTGATGGGCATCGGCCTGCTCCGGCGTCAACGGGTGATGGGGGAGACGGGCATCGAGCCGCTCATCGACGCCATCGAGCACGAACCCATCGAGATCTGAATCCGGCCTGCCGGGACTCTCCGGTCGGAGCCGTCTAGCCTCTTGCGTGGCGGGCGGGGCGCCAGCAACACCTTCACGTCTCATGTCTGCGATCCCTTCCCCCGAAACGACCCGCAGTGGTCCGTCGTCCGCCCTCCTGCTGGTGGTGGGACTGTTCGCGTTCGCCGCTGCGATCCTCATGACGTCGTTGCTCGGTGGCGCGGCCCCCGCCGACGCTCGCATCAAGGGCGTCGACGGCGCGAGCTACCAGCATCCGAACGGCGCGGCGATCGACTGGAACGCCGTGCGCGCGGGCGGTTACTCGTTCGCCATCACGAAGGCCACCGAGGGCACCACCTACACGAACCCGTGGTTCGCGCGTGACTTCGCGGCGAGCGGCGCCGCCGGTCTCTATCGCGGCGCCTACCACTACGCCCGCCCCGCGCTCCCGCTCGACACGGCTGTGGCGCAGGCTCGGTACTTCGTCTCGGTCGCGGGTTCACTCACGGGATCGAGCGATCTCCCGGCGATGCTCGATCTCGAGGAGACCGGCGGGCTCGCTCCTGCCGATCTCGCGCAGTGGACGCGTACATGGCTCGCCGAGGTCACGCGCCTCACTGGCAAGCGCCCGATGATCTACACCGGCTACTACTTCTGGCGCGACAGCGTGGGCAATCCAGCGGACATGGGGTCGCAGTATCGCCTCGTGATCGCCAACTACCACTGCCAGGGCTACGACGGCACGATGTTCTGTGATCCGAACACCGACACCTACTCGCCCCCATTGCCGGCGGGTTGGTCGACATGGACGTTCTGGCAGTACACGAGTGTGGAACGCGTGCCCGGGATCGTCGGTGACGTCGATGTCAACTGGTTCTGCTGCGATCTCACGGTCCTCGCCTCACTCGCAGGTAGCGGAGCAGGTGCCGGCAATCCGTGGGGCGCATTCGAGTCGACCAGTCGTGAGCCCGATGGGCTACATGTCACGGGTTGGGCGATGGACCCCGACACCACCAGTGCCATCGACGTCCACGTGTACGTCGATGGCACCTATGCGGGGCGCGCGTCGGCCAACGTCTCGCGTCCCGACATCGCAGCCGGTTACCCGTCATGGGGCCCCAACCACGGCTTCGACGTCGTACTTCCGTCGCCGTCCCCCGGCGCACATCAGGTGTGCGTCTACGCCATCAACTCCGGCCCCGGCAATGTCAACACACCTCTCGGCTGTCGCACGAGCAGTGGCCTGCCCTACGGCACGCTGGGTTCGGCCGTCGGCACGGGGTTCGGCACGATCGACGTCGCAGGTTGGGTGATCGACCCCGACACCACGAGCCCGGTCGCCGTGCACTTCTACGTGGACGGTGTCTACAGGGGAATGACGACGACGGCGATCAGTCGTCCTGATGTCGCTGCCCTCCACCCCGGTGCCACGACCGTCGGGTACTCGACCACCCTCACCGGCATCGGGCCGGGTCCGCACAGGGTCTGTGCGTATGCGATCGAGGTCGGTCCCGAAGGGGTGAATCCCCTGATCGCGTGTCGCGGTGCCGTCGTCGGTGGCGGCAATCCGTTCGGTGGATTCTCCAGGATCACCCCGGTCATCGGCGGAGCGCGGATCCAGGGCTGGGCCATGGATCCCGACACGATCACTGCCATCCCGTTGCACGTCTATGTCGACGGCTCGTATTCGCAGACGTTCGTGGCGGACGTCGCGCGCCCCGATCTCGCAGCGGCCTATCCGCAGATGGGTCCGAACCACGGCATCAATTCGCTCATCCCGCTGACACTCGGTCGTCATGACGTGTGCGTGTTCGGCATCAACATCGGCGCAGGAGATGCGAACTCGTTCTTCGGCTGTCGGTCGGTCACCGTGGTCGGAGGGGCTCCGTTCGGGACCATCGAGTCCGCGGTGACCGCCTACGGCTACATCGGAGTCGAGGGGATCGCGGTCGATCCCGACACGACCGGGGCCACGCAGGTGCACGTGTACGTGAACGGTCGAGGTGCAGCGACCACTGCTGACATCGCTCGCCCCGACGTCATGGGCCGCTATCCGATCGCAGGCGACAACCACGGGTATCGGTGGATCGGGCCGCGCGTCGGAACGGGCGCGCAAACGGTCTGCATCTGGGCCATCAACATCGCTGGAGCGCAGAGTCACACACTCCTCGGGTGCCGCACCATCGCGTAGCGTCACCGCCGTGACCTCGAGCGCGGCAGTCCTCCTCTCGGCCATGCGCGACCCGCAGCACCGGCGAGCGATCTGGGCCCTTCCCGTCGTGGTCGTCGTCTCGGTGGTCGTCCTCACGGCCTTGGGTGTGTCCGGTAGCTCGATCGCCCAGATGGGCACCTCGCCCGACAGCGACTCCTCGGTGATCGCGGGCGCGCCCCGAGCGATCCGCACCGACGAATGGGTCGTACGCACGCCGCTGGTGATCGGACAGGTGGAACGGGGTTTCTCGGTCGACGCGCCCGTGGGCGTGGGAGTGCACGACATGGCAGTGCTCTACGACCTCCCGACCACGAGTTGGTCGACCCTCTTCCGTCCCCAACTCTGGGCGTACTACGGCCTCCCTGTGTCGAACGCGTTCGCGTTCGAGTGGTGGGCGATCGCAGCGATCCTGTTGCTCGGTGCCTACGCATTCGTGTTCGTGCTCGTGCGCGACTGGCGTTGGGCCACGGTGGGAGCGCTGGTGCTCTACGCGTCGCCGTTCTGGCACTGGTGGTACCTGCCCGGTGTTCTCGCGACCACTGGATGGATGCTCGCGGGTGGGGCGGGGCTCCTGGCGTCGTTCGCCTCGAGGGGGCGACGGCGTTGGGCGACGGCCGGTGCAGCAGGGTTCGCGTTCACCTGCGCTGCGTTCCTCTTCTATCCGCCCTTCCAGATCGTGCTCGGATTCGTCGTGGCAGCGGTCGTGGCGGGTGCGGTGATCGCCCGAGTGCGGTCGGGCCCACTCGCATGGCGTGACATCGCCGTGCCGTTGGCCGTCGCGCTGCTGGCCCCCATCGTGCTCTTCGGCCTCTTCGTACTCGAACATCTCGACGTGTTCCGGGCCCTCGCCGATGCGGCCTATCCCGGACGCCGAGTGGTGGCCGGTGGAGATGGCCCCAGTGAACTGCTCGGTTCCGGTTGGTACGGCTGGGCCTACGTGCGCGATCCCGACCGCATGCGAGGTCTCGTCCTGGCCAACGAGTCCGAGGCGTCGTCATTCCTCTTCGTGGGGCTGTCAGCGTTCCTCGCGCTCCCGTTCCTCGCTGGGTTGGGCTCGAGTGCGTTGCGGCGCTGGCGTTGGGTGCTCGGAACCCTTGGCGCCGTGCTCGTACTCCTCTCACTGCACCTGCTCGTGGGCCTTCCCTCGCTCGTCGATCGGATGACGCTGCTGTCGCGCGTCCCGTCTCGCCGAGTCCTCATCGGTCTCGGTGTGGGTTCGACGATCGCATTGGTGCTCATCGGCATCGTGCTCGAACGCACACGCATGTCGATGCGGCGACTGGCGCTGACGGCACTGGTCGTCTCCGTGCCGGTGGCCATCGCGGCAGCAGTTGTGGGTCTGCGGCTGCGCGACGCGGGCGCGCACCTCGGCACCTCCGGCATCGTCGTGACCGTGCTCATCGCAGCGGTCACCTCGTGCGTCTATGTCGTGCGTCCTCTCGCCGGTGCAACGGTGCTCGCAGCCATGGGCCTCATGCTCTCGCTCGGTGCGAACCCGCTCGTGCGAGGCATCGATCCCGTTCGTCCTGGCGCATTGGTCGCCGCCATCCATTCCGCGGAAGGGACGGCTCCCGGTTCGGTGTGGCTGTCGAGTCGGGTCGACGTCACCGTCGTGCTCACCGCCGACGGCTCCGCGGTGCTCAGCGGCGTGAACCTGTACCCGAACTCGTCGGCATGGCGGATCCTCGACCCCACTGGTACGTCCGAGGAGATCTGGAACCGGTACTCGAACACTCTCTGGGTGTTCGACGCCGCAGTCGACCATCCCCGGTTCGAACTGCTCGGCGACGACCTCGTCCGGGTGACCCTGGCGCCGTGTGCGCCGGAACTCGACGGCCTCGGGGTCGGGTTGCTGGTCTCCGACGGCCCACTCGTCGGTGGCTGTGTCGAACCCCTCGGCACGGCCCCGGCGCCCCGGGGCGGCACCGTCACCCTCGCCCGGCGGCGCTGACCCCCTCCGCTAACCTCGGGCCTTCCCCCGTCCGCCGATCCCGGGACTCCGATGGCCACCCTCACCCCGTCCGACCGCATCCAAGGCGTCGTGCTCGTCGACCCCGACGTCCACGGCGATGAGCGGGGGATCTTCGTCGAGACCTACCGCCGCGAATGGTTCCCCCAGGGACGGGAGATGATCCAGGGCAACCGTGGTGACCGCCAGGCGGGCGCCGTCGTGGGCCTGCACTATCACCTCCATCAGGCCGACTACTGGTACGTGCCGTTCGGTACGGCCCGTGTGGTGCTGCACGATCTGCGGGTCGGGTCGCCCACCGATGGCGCCACGTGGTGGGTCGACCTCGGCCGTCAGGCCGACGGAACCCACTCCCATCGCGGTGTGTTCATCCCGCCCGGTGTGGCCCACGGGTTCGCGGCGCTCACCGACATGACGATCACCTATCTCGTCGACGGCTACTACAACCCGACCGACGAGTTGGGAGTGGCGTGGGACGACCCCGAGATCGCCGCCGATTGGGGCGTGGCCGATCCCATCCTCTCGAACCGCGATCGCGCCAACCCCCGACGTTCGGAGATCGAGGCGCAGTGGCGACCGCATGCGGGGTTGCGTCCGTGAAGCTCTTCGTCACCGGCGCCGCCGGATTCATCGGTTCCAACTACGTGCGTCATGTGCTCGCCAGCTCCGACGACCATGTGACCGTCTTCGACGCGCTCACCTACGCCGGCAACCTCTCGAGTCTCGCCGATGTCGCCGAAGATCCGCGCTACTCGTTCGTGCAGGGCGACATCTGCGACCGTGAGGCCGTGGCCGCTGCGATGGCCGGGCACGACGCAGTGGTGCACTTCGCGGCCGAGAGTCATGTCGACCGCTCGATCGTCGACCCCGACACCTTCGTGCGCACCAACTGCCTCGGCACGAATGTGATGTGTGATGTCGCCCGCCACCTCGAGGTCGACCGGTTCCTCCACATCTCCACCGACGAGGTCTACGGCTCGATCGAGGAGGGGTCGTTCGTCGAGACCGACCGCCTCGGTCCGCGTTCGCCGTACTCGTCGTCGAAGGCCGGCTCCGACCTCATCGCGCTGTCGTACGAGGAGACCTACGGTCTGCCGGTGCTGGTCACTCGCTCATCGAACAACTACGGGCCCTACCAGTTCCCCGAGAAGGTCATCCCGTTGTTCGTCACGAACCTCCTCGACGGCCGCAAGGTGCCGCTCTACGGCGACGGTCTCAATGTGCGCGACTGGATCCACGTGCTCGACAACTGCGCGGGGGTCGACCTCGTGCTGCGCAAGGGCGCGATCGGCGAGATCTACAACATCGGTGGCGGCAACGAGACCACCAATGTCGAACTGACCACCAAGGTGCTCGCGTTGCTCGGTCACGGCGACGAGATGATCGAACGGGTCGCCGATCGTCTCGGTCACGATCGTCGCTACTCGATCGACTGCTCGAAGGCACGTGCCCTCGGATGGGCTCCTTCGCGTGATCTCGACGAGGGCCTCGCCGACACCGTGCAGTGGTACCGCGACAACCGTCAGTGGTGGGAACCGCTCAAGCGGTGACCTCATGAGACTGCTCGTCACCGGCGCCGCTGGTCAGGTAGGTAGCGAACTCGTTCGGCTGCTCGGTTCGCGGTCACATCACGAGGTCCTGGGTTGCGACCGCACGATGCTCGACATCACCGATCGCGACGCCGTGCTCGGCGCCATCACCACGTTCCGACCCGATGCGGTCATCCATCCGGCGGCGTGGACCGCGGTCGACGCCTGTGAGAGCGACCCCGATCGGGCCTGGCTCACCAATGCACTGGCCACACGGTTCATCGCAGAGGGCGCGGCGATCGTCGATGCCCAGGTCTGCTACGTGTCGACCGACTACGTGTTCGACGGCACGAAGTCGACGCCCTACGTCGAGTGGGACGAGACCGCACCGCAGTCCGTCTACGGCGCGTCGAAGTTGGCGGGGGAGCAGGAACTCCACGATGGCTCGCTCGTCGTGCGCACCTCGTGGGTGTGTGGGGCGAACGGTGGGAACATGGTCAAGACCATCCTCCGACTCGCCGGTGAACACGACACCTTGCGTTTCGTCGACGACCAGCGCGGTCATCCCACGTTCGCCGACGATCTCGCATCGAAGATCATCGAACTCGTGGTCGCGCGTCGAACTGGAACCTTCCACGTCACCAATCAGGGTGCGGTGAGTTGGTTCGAGTTCGCGCAGGACGTGCTGCGCGCCGCTGGGCTCGATCCGTCACGCGTGCTGCCGGTCTCGACCGCTGATCTCGACCCCCCGCGTCCCGCACCGCGCCCCGCCAACTCGGTGCTCGACAATGCGGCATTGCGCCTGTCGGGCCTCGCACTGCTCGACGACTATCGGGTTCCGCTGCAGCGGCTCGTCGACCGTCTGGGGGCCGGCGCCTGATGCCCGTGCACGTCGTCACGATCGCTGCGGCGAACTATCTCCCGCGCGTGATGGTGCTGGCCGAGTCGTTCCGTCGAGTGCACCCCGATGGCATCTTCGACCTCTGCATCGTCGACGATCTCGATGGCTCGATGTCGATCGACGAGTTCGGGATCGGGATCATCCGCCTGACCGACCTTCCCCTCGATCCCCATCTGCTGCACCTCATGGGCGTCTACTACGACGTCACCGAGTTCTCGACCGCGCTCAAGCCGTGGGTGTTGCAGGCAGCGCTCGAACGCACGGGTGCCCCGGTGCTCTACCTCGATCCCGACATCGAGATCTTCGGCTCGCTCGAGCCGTTGGTCGAACTCGCTGCGGCGAACGAGATCGTGCTCGTCCCGCACGTCGTCGATCCGATCCCCCGCGATGGGCTCACACCGCCCGAGATGCTCATCATGCGTGCGGGCATCTACAACCTCGGGTTCATCGGTGTCTCGCCTGCAGCCACGGGTTTCCTGTCGTTCTGGCAGGAGCGGCTCGTCTACGACTGCGTCTCCCGCCCCGACGAGGGCCTGTTCACGGATCAGAAGTGGATCGACTTCGTCCCGGGCATGTTCCCGTGCGTGATCGAACGAGACTTGGGATACGACGTCGCCTACTGGAACCTGCAGGAGCGGCCCATCGCACTCGAGGGCGACGCCTACACGGCGGGTGGGAGGCCCCTGCGCTTCCTGCACTACAGCGGATTCGACCCCACCACACCGCACATCCTCAGCAAGCATGCCGGAGATCGCCCCCGGGTACTGCTGTCACAGCACCCTGTTCTCGAGCGACTCTGTGCTCGCTACGCGCAGAGCCTGCTGTCATGGGAGCAGCGCCTCGATGCGCCGCGCTACGCCTGGGCGAAGCTCCCGAACGGTGTGACGATCGACGCCGCAGTGCGGAGCATCGTGCGTGAGTGTGTCATCGCACACGTGCTCGACGGCGAGCCGCTGCCACCGGATCCGTTCGGAATCGATGGCGCCGAACCCTTCTGCGACTGGTTGTTCTCCGTCGACGGAGGCCGTGGATTCACTCGCTACCAGGAGGGCGTGCTCACGTTGCGACGCGACGTCGAGATCGCGCATCCCGAGATCTTCCGCGGCGTCGGGTCTGGGTTCCTGCGCTGGTTGCGGGCCAATGCCGTGCGTGAGAGCCACCTGTCTCCCGAACTCGTCGACCGCCTCGATCGTGAGGTGTCGGCGTGGATCCCACAGCAGGCGGAACGCCCCGTTCCCGGGGCTCCGCCAGTGGTCGATGTGATCGGACTCTTCCGGGCCGAGATGGGAGTGGGCGAGGCCGCACGCCGCAGCGCGCTCGCCCTCCGCGCCGCTGGAGTGAATCACCGCACCGTGGGGTGGCATCAGGCCAGCATCAGCAGGCTCGCTGCGGACGCACCGGATTCCTCGGTCGAGGCCACCGGCATCGCCGACATCGCCGTGGCGCATGTCAATGCCGACGTGTTCGACTGGTTGACTCGCGACCTCGGCGGCACCCTCCTCGACGGACGCCATCGCATCGGCGTGTGGTTCTGGGAGCTCTCGGTCTTCCCCCGCGATCTCTGGCCCGCGTTCAACCTCGTCGACGAGGTGTGGGTCGCCACTCGATTCATGCAGGAATCCATCAGCACCGGATCACCGGTGCCCGTGGTGCACATGCCGGTCCCGCTCGTCGCGCCTCCGATCGATCGGTCGGTCACTCGCGAACAGCTCGGGCTCGACGATCGATTCACGTTCCTGTTCGTGTTCGACATGCTGAGCGTGCGAGGTCGCAAGAACCCGGTCGGTCTCATCGAGGCCTACACGAAGGCGTTCGCTCCGGGTGACGGCGCGCGTCTCGTGATCAAGACCATCAACGCCGATCGTCGGGTTCTCGACCACGAACGCGTACTACTGGCGGCGGCTGGTCGCGACGACGTAGACGTGCGCGACGGATACCTCGACTCGGGCCACCTCGGCGCACTGATCGACCAGAGCGACTGCTACGTCTCGCTCCATCGTTCGGAGGGGCTCGGACTCACCATCGCCGAGGCCATGACCCTCGGCAAGCCCGTCATCGCCACGGCGTACTCGGGCAACGTGGACTTCATGACGCCCGAGACCTCGCACATGATCGGATGTCGTCTGGTTCCGGTCGGCCCCGGGAATGATCCGTATCCTCCCGAAGCTCTTTGGGCCGAACCGGATCTCGAGCAGGCTGCCGCTGCGATGCGCGCGGTATTCGACGACCCTGCTGCGGCGCGAGAGATGGGCGAACGAGCCCGTCTCGACCTCGCAATGCGCTTCTCGCCGGCGGTGTGCGGTCGGCGCATGGCTGAGCGGTTCGAGCGCATCCGGGCGGGTCGCGGCCGTCGTTGGTGGAGCTGAACCATGCACGATGACGTGCCGATGATCCGGGTCGTGGTGCTGAACTTCAATGGCGGCGGACTCACGCTCCAGTGCTTCCGCCATCTCGCTCGCACCGAGTGGCCGACCGAACGCCTCGAACTCGTCTGTGTCGACAACGCGTCCACCGATGGCAGCGCTGACGCCCTGGCCGCGGAATTCCCCCAGGTGCGCATCATTCGCAATGGCGTCAATACGGGTTTCCCCGCCAACAACCTCGCGCTCACCGACCTCGCGGGCATCGACATGGTCGCGTTGATCAACAACGACGCGTTCGTCGAGCCCGACTGGTTGTCGCCGCTGGCCGGGACACTTCGCTCCGATGCGTCGATCGGCGCCGCGTGCCCCAAGATCCTGCTCGCCCAGCAGTTCGCCGAGGTCGAGTTCGTCTCCGGCGGTTTCGAGCCCGGAGACGGCCGTCGTCTGGGAGTGCAACTGCGTGCTGCCTCGGTGACCAACGGTGGCGGGATCGGTCACGCCCATCTGGCCGGGGGCGGTTGGGGGCGCGAATCGGATCGTTCCGGGTCGTTCGAGTGGACTCCTCCGGTCGCGACCGTGCGGCTGCCGGTGGAGGCGGGGTGTGACATCGTCGGTCTTCCGGTCGTGCTCGAGGTGTCGTCGCCAGTGCCGACGACGCTGCAGGTCGATGCCGGTGCCGAGGTCATGACCGTCGAGATCGGTGGTGACGTGGTGACTGTCGCTGCGACGGCGGGCGGTCGACCCGTCGACGTCATCAACAACGTCGGATCCGTTGTCTTCTCCGACGGCTGCGGCGCCGATCGGGGATGGCTGCAGGTCGACGACGGGAGCTTCGACGCATCGGTCGACGTGTTCGCGTGGTGCGGTGGGGCCGTGTTGTTGAGGCGGGAGTTCCTCGAGGACGTCGGTCTGTTCGATGAGCGCTTCTTCCTGTACTACGAGGACACCGACCTCTCATGGCGCGGACAACGAAGGGGATGGCGCTATCGCACCGTTCCCGAGAGCGTCGTTCGCCACCTTCACGCCGCCACGTCCGTCGAGGGATCGGCGGTGTTCGAACATCACGTCGAGCGGAATCGACTGTTGATGTTGATCAAGAACGCCGATGCCCGGTTCGTCCTGCATCAGATGGTGCGCTATGTACTGGTCACAGCCTCGTATGCGCGACGCGACATCGTGCGACCCGTGTTGCGGGCTCGCCGACCGCATGTGCGCACCGTTCGGCGACGGATCGGATCGTTCCTGTCGATGGTCTCGTTGCTCCCTGCCATGCTCGTCGATCGTCGCTCACTCCGGCGCCGTGAGAACGTGCCATGGAGCACCATCTCGACGAGGTTGACCGAGCGATGATGACGAGGCGCGTCGCCGTCTACGACCGCTACTGGTCGACCGCTGGGGGAGGGGAGACCTACGCGGGTGGAGTGGCCGCCATGCTGTCGACGCCGGATTCGGTGACGCTCATCTCACATGAACCGATCGACACGGCGTGGCTCGCGGAGCGGCTCGCCCTCGACCTCTCTCGGGTCGACGTCCGTGTCGTCGATGAATGCTGTTCCTTCGAAGACCTGAGTGCCGAGTACGACGTCTTCATCAACCTCTCGTTCGGAAGTCATGCGCCCAATCGTGCGAAGCGCGGGCTCTACGTCGTCTACTTCCCCGATGATCCCGACGACGGCCTCGCCCGCTGGCAGAGGATGGTGCGGGGGTCGCTGTCGTCGGTCGCCGGTCGCGCTCGCGGTCCGATCTCAGTGGTGCGAGGGTTCCATGACCCAGCGATCTCCCGTACCTGGCGCATCCGCTGGACCGATGGCGATGGCGTGCTGCGAGTCGCGCCGTCATCGAGCGCCCGAACCCTCCACGTGGCCCTTGGCCGCTTCATCCCCGGCGGGGCCGAGCGGGAGGTGGTGGCCGAGATCGACGGCCGCGAGGTCGGCCGTGCTCGCATCGTGCGCCCCGCCCAACGCTGGAGGGCACTCGCGCCGGTGACGATGCCGATCGACCTTCCTGCTTCGTCACGACCTATCGAGGTGCATCTGCGCAGCACGACCTCCACGCCGGACGAGGTGCTCGGCAACGGTGATCGACGCGCACTGGGGGTGCCCATGCTCGACGCTCGCATCGGTCGCGCTCCATCGGTGCTCCCGTGGATCTCGCTCGTGACTGTCCGTGACGACGTCGGCGAGTGGCTCGACACCTACGACTCGATCGTCTCGATCTCCGCGTTCACCTCTGACTGGATCTCACGGCTGTGGCGTCGGCCGAGCCTCGTGGTCGAACCCCCGGTGACCATGCGCACGCCGGCCGCGAAGGAACCGATCGTGCTGTCGGTGGGACGGTTCTTCGGTGAGGAGCGTGGGCACTCCAAGAAGCAACTCGAGATGGTGCGGGCGTTCGGTCGTCTGGGTGCAGTGGCGAAGGGGTGGACGCTCCATCTCGTCGGTGGGTGTGCCGAGATCGATGCGCCCTACCTCGCAGAGGTCCGTCGAGCGGCCGAGGGTCTCGATGTGGTGCTCCATGTCGACGCCAGTGGCGCCGAACTCGACGCGCTCTACTCGCGGGCATCCATCTATTGGCATGCGACGGGACTCGGCGACGATCTCACAGCGCGGCCCGAGCGCGCCGAACACTTCGGAATCACGACCGTCGAGGCGATGTCGGCGGGTGCAGTGCCCGTCGTCCACGACGCCGGCGGTCAGCCCGAGATCGTCCGCGATGGAGTCGATGGCTTCGTGTTCCGCGATGTCGACGAGCTCCTCGACCGAACTCGACGTCTCCTCGCCGACGATGAGTTGCGATCCTCGCTGTCCGCCTCGGCGATCGAACGCGCCCAGCGGTATTCCACGGAGCGTTTCGCCGCTCGATTCAGGGCTCTCGTCGACTGACCCAGCGCCGCTGCTACCGTCGTCGCATGTCCACGCCCGCTCGACGCGTCGTGCTCGTGTGCCGTGATCGCGTCGGCGAGATGATGGCTGGTCCTGCCATCCGAGCCGTCGAACTCACCCGAGTCCTCGCAGAGGCCGGCTTCGACGCCGTGCTCGCCGCGCCCGAGGGATCGAGCGGTTCGGACGTCACGACGCTCACATGGGCCGACGAGGCGGGCCTGCGAGCGATCGTCGCCGGTGCCGACGTCGTGGTCGCGTTCGCCCCGATCATCGCCGAACATCGGTGGCTCGGTGCCACGGGCGCGGTCCTCATCGCTGACGCGTACGACCCCGGCCTGTTGGAGTCACTCATCCGTCTCCGGGGCGAACCGGTCAATGCCCAACGCGATCAGCTCCGCATCGATGACGCCGAGATGGTGGGCGCCATCGTCGGCAGCGACGCCATGCTCGTGGCCAGTGAGCGTCAACGACACTTCATGCTCGGCGCCGCGGCCGCCTCGGGTCGCCTTGGTCCCCGCACCATCGCCGAGGATCCCACCCTTGAACGATTCGTCCGCGTCGTGCCGTTCGGTGTGCCCGACCGCGCGCCCGAACCCGTGGGACGCCCCTTGCGACGACCCGACGGCCCCTTCGCCGCGGATGCGTTCGTCGCGTACTGGGGTGGTGGTCTCTATCCGTGGCTCGATCCGCTCACGCTCGTCGAAGCGATCGCGCGGACCGACGATGAGCGCGTGTGTGCGGCGTTCCTCGCCGGGCCGCACCCCACACCGGTCGTCGGGCCGATGCCATTGGTCGATGTGGCACGTGCGCGCGTCACCGAGTTGGGACTCGAACGGCGCATCGCGTTCGTCGAGCACTGGGTGCCCTATGCCCAGCGCGCCGATTGGGCCTGTTCGGCCGATGTCGGCGTGTCATTGCACCGCGACCATGTCGAGACCGAGTTCTCGTATCGCACGCGCGTCGTCGACTACCTGTGGTGCGGTTTGCCCGTGCTGTGTTCTCGTGGCGATGTGCTGGCCGACGAGGTCGATTCTCATGGCCTCGGTCATGTCGTCACCCCGGGATCGGCCGATGAGGTCGCAGCTGCACTCGACTCGCTGGCCCGAGCGGGCGAGGAGGAGCGGTCCGATCGCCGTGCACGGGCGGCCCGATGGGCGGCCGAGCACACCTGGCGTTCGATGGCGGAACCCCTCATCGACGCCTGTGCGACGACCTCGGTGGCGCCCGAGCGACGTACTCCGGCAGGTCAGTCGGTGGGGCTGCGAGCGAGGTTCCGGAAGGCCCTGACCCGGGGGTAGGGGCTGGTAGCGTCGACCGTCGTCACGATCGAAGGGACGCTGTGACCACCGCCACCGAGATCTGGGCCTACCGCAATCTCATCTACAACCTCGCCCAGCGAGAGTTGCGGTCCCGCTACAAGAAGAGCATCGGTGGATGGGCCTGGTCGCTCATCAACCCGGCGTCGACCCTGCTCATCTACACGCTGGTGTTCGGCGTGATCCTCGGTGGCAAGGCCCCCGACACGGGCAAGGGTGGCCACTCGGTCTTCGCCCTCTACCTCTTCGCCGGCCTCGTGGCGTGGAACTGCTTCTCGGGTGTCGTTAACGGGGCGATCGGTGCCCTCCAAGGTGCCGGCTCACTGCTCAACAAGGTGTACTTCCCCCCTTCGATCCCGGCCATCGCCAACCTGTTCACGGTGCTGCTGCAGACACTCATCGAGGGGGCCATCCTCGCCGTCATCATGATCGCCATCGGCAACGTCTCGCTCACGTTCCTGCTGTTCCCGGTGATGCTCGTGTTCCTCTCGTGCTTCGCATTGGGATTCGGGCTGGTCGTGTCGGTCTACAACGTGTACCTGCGCGATGTCGGGTACATCACGAGCATCGGCATGAACCTGCTCTTCTACATGACTCCGATCGTGTACCCGCTCTCGAAGGTGCCGGAGGAGAAGTTCGGCATCCCGCTCCATGCGATCATCAATCTCAATCCCACCACTCGATTCGTCGAGTGGTGTCGCGACGCGTTCTATCTGCTCGAGTGGCCGGATCTGACCTCTTGGCTCACCGTGATCGGATGGGCCGCCTTCGGTCTCATCGGTGGTTTCGCCGTGTTCCAGCGCAAGGCGCGCAACGTCACCGAGGAGTTGTGATGGCCGAGTCCACGAGCCCGGCCATCAAGGTCGACGACGTCTCCAAGTTCTTCCGCCTCTACCGAAACCGTCCCGGTTCGGTGAAGGAGGCGTTCACCAAGTTCCGTACCAAGCGCTACGAGGAGTTCTGGGCCCTGCGCGACGTCTCGCTGCAGGTCGAGCACGGTGAGGTCTTCGGGCTCGTCGGTCACAACGGATCGGGCAAGTCGAGTCTGCTCAAGCTGATGGCCGGCATCCATCGTCCGACGAAGGGAACCATCACCACCGATGGCCGCATCTCGGCGCTGCTCGAGCTCGGTGCGGGCTTCCATCCCGAGCTCACCGGTCGGGAGAACGTCTATCTCAACGCGTCGATCCTCGGACTGCAGCGCAAGGAGGTCGACGCCATCTTCGATGACATCGTCGACTTCTCGGGTCTGTCGCAGTTCATCGATTCACCGGTGAAGCACTACTCGAGCGGCATGTTCGTCCGCCTCGGATTCTCGGTGGCGGTCCACGTGAATCCGCAGATCCTGATCATCGACGAGGTGATCGCGGTCGGCGACGAGGAGTTCCAGCGCCGCTGCTTCGAGCATCTCTACGGTCTGCGCCGTGACGGCGTCACCATCGTCCTCGTCACGCACAGCATCCAGATCGTGCGCCAGATGTGCGACCGCGCGGCGTGGCTCGACCACGGCCAACTCCTCGCGCTCGGCCCTGCCGTCGACGTCGTGCACGAGTACATCGACAAGGTGAACCTCGACGAGGCGAACCGCCTGGACAACGAGGAGCGTCTGCGTCTCGAAGCCGAGGTCGAGGCCATCCAGTCGCAGCAGGCCCGGGGTTCGCATGCCGAGCGGCCCGTCGTGCTGCGTGAGGTCGAGGTCCTCGACCGTGACAGCCGCCCGAGTCGTCTGTTCCGCCTCGGCGATCCGTTGACGATCCGTTTCCACTACAGCGCTCGCGAGGCGGTGGAGTGCCCGATCTTCTCGTTCGCGATCGAGTCGCAGAGTGGGGTGCTCGTCACCAACCCGGTGCAGCCGCGGGATGGCCGCGATGCCGTGCTCGACGGTGAGGGGTACGTCGACTACACGATCGATGAACTCATCCTCGGGCCCGGTGAGTACATCGTCTCCGCCGCCATCCACGACAAGGACGCGATCATCGTGCTCGACAAGCGCGAACGGGTGCGCAACTTCCGCGTCTCGTCCGACGAGGCGATCTCCGGAATCGTCGACCCGCGTGGCACATGGATGTCGCGTCTGGGGCGCCCGGAGCCGTTGCAGGAGCCCTCGTGAGCGACGAGCGCTCGACACCTCGGCGGGTGATCGATCGACTGGCTCCCCACGGGTCGACGGCGAGGGCGGGCCTACGTTTCGGAGTGCAATTGGCGCGCGACGCGCGCCGTGTCACACCTAGGTTGCGCGCCGCATGGGAGCTCGCCGGCCGCCCCGCATCGACCGAGGCCACCTATGACCGCTGGCTCCAGCGCAATCGACTCCAGCCGGGCGAGGCCCTCGCCCAGACGGCACGGATGCTCGACGATCCGATCCCGGGAGTCGTCGACTTCGTCGTGATGCCCTCGCTGCGACGATCGGGCTCCGAACCGATGGCCGAGACCATCGAGGCCCTGCTCGACCAGACCGCAGGTTCCTGGACCGCAGCCGTGCTCACCGGCCTCGGCGACGATCGCGTCGAGAACGCCGACGAGCGAGTGTGCGCGGTCGATCTGGCCGGACGCGACCCCTGGGTGGCGACGGCCGAGACCCTGCTCGATGGTGATCCGGATCGGCTCGTGGTCGTGCTCGAGGCCGGCGACCGACCCGAACCCGATCTCGTCTTCGAACTGCTCGCCACGAGCTGGGACGACCCCGCACTGCGATTGCTGCATTGGGACGACGACGTCTTCGTCACCCCATCGGCAGTGGGCGATCCGATGATCCGTCCGTCGTGGTCGCCGGACATCCTCTGGAGCGCGAACTACCTCGGACGTTCGTTCGCCATTCGCCGACGCGATCTGCGGTCGATCGGAGGCATCGATGCCTCGCTCGGCGATGCGTCGTGGTGGGACCTGCTGTTCCGTCTCGGTCTGGACTTCGACGACGTGTTCCGACTGCCACGGGTGCTCAACCATCTCTCCCGTCGTCCCGCCGAGACGAACGATGTCGCCACGTCGATCGTGACCGCCGAGGTGCAACGCACGGGTCGCACCGCCACAGTCGTGCCGGGCGAAGGTGGTCTCCGTCTCGAGTGGCGCCTCGACGCACCGCCGCATGTCACGGTGATCATCCCGACCCGTCACAACACGGAGTTGTTGTCGGTGTGCCTGCCGAGTCTGGCCCGCACCGACTACCCGTCGTTCGATGTGCAGATCGTCGACAACGGCGGTCGATCACCCGAGACCGAGCAGTGGTACCTCGACAACGATCACGGCCTCGACCTCGACGTCATCTGGTGGACGGATCCGTTCAACTACTCACGCGTCAACAACGTCGCTGCAGCACGTGCTCGTGGAGATGTGCTGATCTTCCTGAACGACGACACCGAAGTGGTCGATCCGGGGTGGATGCGTGAGTACGTCGGATGGGCGATCCAGCCCGACATCGGTCTCGTCGGTGGACAGCTCCTCGCCGGAGACGGAACCATCCAACACGGTGGCGTGATCCTGGGGGCCGGTGGT
>CAYVUO010000006.1:28483-33947 GCA_964454715.1 uncultured Bifidobacterium sp.
GTTTCGCCGACCACCTCTTCATCGGGCTCGAGCCCGGGGCGCGCACGATGATGGGTTCGACCACCTGGTATCGAGACACGCTGTCGGTCACTGCCGCATGCGTCGCGGTGCGCAAGGCCCTGTTCGACGAGATCGGTGGCTTCGACGAGCGCTTCGTCCTCTGCGGATCCGATGTGGTGCTCGGCCTCGACACCTGGTTCATGGGCCTGCGCAACATCGTCACGGCCAACACCACTGTGCGACACCTCGAGTCGGTGACTCGCGGTCGCAGCGTGCCGGCGAGCGACTTCCACGCCAGTTGGTGGCGCTACCAGAAGCACCTCCGTGGGGGCGACCCCTACTTCTCGCCATCGTTGTCGCTCACCACCGGGCGTCCGATGTTCTCCGGGTCGGGGGAGCAGGGGCCGATGCCCACCGTGGGGTCGGTGATCGGTCGCAACTTCACCGTGTTCCGCCAGAAGGCCGATGAGAACGAATCTCTCTGGCTCTCGCGCATCTGCCGAGCCGACGACGCTCTCGTCGAGTCGGTCGACGAGCTGCATGCCCGTACCGACGGTTGGGTCGACGTCGAATCGATCAACTGGTTCTTCCCCGACATCGACAGCCCGTTCTACGGAGGCATCAACACTGCGCTGCGCATGGCCGATCACCTTGCGCGTACCAAGGGTGTGCGCAATCGATTCGTGATCATGGCCGACCCGAACCCTGAGTTCTTCCGTTCGGCGCTCGAGGCGGCGTTCCCAGCGCTCGCCGACAGCGAACTCGTGTTCATCGATGACCCACTCGATCCGGCGCTGGCGTCGGTCGGGTGGGCCGACGTTTCGATCGCCACGCTGTGGGTGACGGCCTATTCGGTGGCGCGCTTCCCCAACACGAGGCGCAAGTTCTACCTGATCCAGGACTTCGAGCCGCAGTTCTACCCGGCGGGCACCAACTTCGCGCTCACCGAGGAGGGCTACAACCTCGGTCTCTACGGGCTCTGCAACACCCAACGTCTGCTCGACATCTA
This sequence comes from uncultured Bifidobacterium sp., assembly GCA_964454715.1. Lineage (GTDB taxonomy): Bacteria > Actinomycetota > Acidimicrobiia > Acidimicrobiales > Acidimicrobilacustridaceae > Acidimicrobilacustris. Next base: position 29,493 of record CAYVUO010000006.1, read on the forward strand.
CCAGCGCGACTATGGCGGTCGGGGCGGCGCCTTCATGCCCGCCGTCGACCAGACCGTGTTCCACGCCGATGGTCGTCGACCACTCGATCACGACGGGCCGGTCACGGTGTTCGTCTACGCACGTCCTGGTCATTGGCGCAACTGCTGGGAACTCGCGTCGTTGGCGCTCGATGAGGTCAAGACGCGATTCGGTGACGACGTGCGCATCGTGACCGCCGGCTCGTGGGCGCGCCCCGACGATCTCGGCACCGGCATCCGACATCTCGGCCTGCTCGACTACCGCGACACCGGCGAGCTCTATCGCACGTGCGACGTCGGTGTGGCGCTCACGGTGTCCGCCCATCCGTCGTACCTCCCGCTCGAACTGATGTCATGCGGAGTACCGGTGGTGGCCTTCGACAATCCCGCGGGCGACTGGATCATGCGCAACGACGTCAACGCGTTGCGTTGTCGCCGCACTGTCGATGGTCTGGCCGGCGCGATCTCCCGACTGGTGGCCGATCCCACATTGCGCATGCGCATCGGTGCGGCCGGTCGCCAGACGATCGATGAGCGATTCGCCGACTGGTCGGCCACGCTCGACGGGATCTATCCCATCCTCGCCGACCCCGATGGGTGGGTCGGTCCGGCCACGGGGTCGACGTTCCCGTGAAGGACTACTCGGTCGAGTTCGATCCCGACACGTCCCTCGGCTCCGCCCTCCGTCTGGTCGAGGGCGGTGGCATGTCGGGGGGTCTCATCGTCGACATCGGTTCGGGCACGTGCCCGCTGGCCGAGATGCTGCGTGAACGCGGCTTCGATGTGGTCGGTCTCGACCACAACCCGGAGGCCATCGCCGATCTCGTTTCGCGCGGGTTCGAGGGACATGTCGTCGACCTCCTCGTCGGGGAGGAGGAGCTCGTCACCCTGTTCGAGCGGGTCGTCGCTGGTCGTGATCTCGCCTTCGTCCTCGCCCTCGACGTGCTCGAGCACCTCATCGATCCCGATGCAGTGCTGCGTGCCGTCAATCGCCTCGTCGTGTCGACGGGTGACAGGGCGAAGCTGGTGGTGAGCATCCCCAACGTCACCCACTTCGACATGGGGGCGAAGCTCGTCGCCGGACGCTGGGATCTCACCGACATGGGTCTGATGGACGAGACCCACATCCGGTTCTTCAGCGGCCGTGAACTGGCCCGCCTGTTCGCGCGAGGGGGATTCGAGCAGGAGGCTGCCGACGACGTCCTGCGCGACGCCACGGACCAACGCTTCCCCAGCGACCTCCCGACCCTGCGCACCGATGCCCCGTTGCACGAGTTGTTGCGAGAGGTGCGGGCCGGGGCCGATGCCAACGGCAACGTGTTCCAGTACGTGCGACGCCTGCATCGGGTCGAACCTCGCGACATGCCCCCCGATGCCGAGTTCTCGGAGACCCGCCCGCGACTCGGGGCGATCATCGTCGAGCGCAACGGTGCGACGACTGCCGCATTGATCGCCGATCTCGAATCGCAATCGACTCCAGTCGACCACATCGCGGTGGTGGCCCCTGAGGGACTGGCGAACGCGATCGCCGACTGTCCGACGAGATGGCTGGTCGTGCTCGACTCACGCGCGCGTCTCTCCGCGGCGTGGGCGACACAGGCGCTGCAGATCGCCGACCTGCGCCCCGGTTCCGTCGTCTCCATGCCCGCATTGCGGGTCGATGGGGCCGAACTCGCCCTTCGCAGTGGCGGACCCCCCGATGTGGCGGCCATCCCGGGCGAGACCGTCCGCGGAGGAGCCTTCGATCTCGAGCGTGGTGCGCTCGTCGGCGGCGGGGCTTCGGCCCAGTACCTGCTGCCGACAGAGGTGGCGCGCATGGTCCCGATCCCGGGTGCTCTCAATGCTGCGGCACACGTCGACCTCGGCCTCTGGATCGCCATCTGCGCGCAGTACTCGGGTGCCGTCGAGTCGGGGGAGCCCATGATCATCACGCCCGCCGCCGCCATGCCCGAGCGTTCTGCAGTTGGTGCTGCGGTCGCTGCGCACTTCGATCGACGCCCGATCGTGCTTCCCCCGGGTTCGGCCCATCGCCTCGCCGATCTCCAGGGTCAACTGGTGCGAGCGAATCGCCGTGCTGATGAGTACGAACGGCAGATCCGTCGCATCGACCACGACCTCGCGGTCGAGCGCGTCGAGCTCGAACGACTCCGGGCCGAGCACGGTCGACGTCCGTCCGTGCTCGCCTATCGCCTCGCCCGTCGTGTGGCGCGCAAGGCGAAGCGGATGCTCAGCGGCGGCTGAACAGATCGAGCAGCGAGCGCGCGGCGCGAGTGGGAGAGAGTTCTCCCGATGCCACCTGCGCCTCGATCGAAGCAACCGATCCCGAGACGCGCTCGTCGTCGCGGAAGCGCTCGAGCAGGGTGTCGCCGATCTCGCTCCACAGCCATGCCAGCGCCTGTTGTGATCGCGCCCCATCGAGCTCACCACTGCTGCGCAGCGCATCGGTGAAGCGTTCGATGGCCCGCCACACCTCGTCGATGCCGGCATGGGTGAGCGCTGAGACCGACAGCACTTCTGTGGCCCAGGCGTCCCACTTCGGACGGAGCAGGTGCACGGCGTTGGCGTAGTCGGCGCGAGTGCGACCGGCTGCAGGTGCGAGATCACCGTCGGCCTTGTTGACGATCACGAGATCGGCCAGTTCCATGATTCCGCGCTTGATGCCCTGCAGTTCGTCGCCGCCACCGGGGGCGACGAGCAGCGCGAACAGGTCGACCATGTCGGCGACCGCGACCTCGGACTGTCCGACACCGATGGTCTCGACGATCACGACGTCGAATCCAGCGGCCTCGCACAGCAGCAGGGCTTCACGCGTGCGGCGGGCGACACCACCGAGCTGGGTGCCGCCGGGGGAGGGGCGGATGAACGCCTCGGCTCGATGCGAGAGCTCGGACATGCGGGTCTTGTCACCGAGGATCGAGCCTCCGGAACGTCGACTCGAGGGGTCGACCGCCAGCACCGCCACGCGGTGACCCTGATCGATCACGTGGGTGCCGAGTGCCTCGATGAAGGTGGACTTGCCCACTCCCGGTGGTCCGGAGATGCCGACTCGATACCCCGAGCCGGTGGACGGCAGCAGCCGTTGCAGCACCTCGTCGGCGATCACCCGATGATCGGTGCGCGTCGACTCGGCGAGGGTGATGGCCCGCGCCAGGGAACGGCGATCGCCCGAGGTGATGCCGGCGACGAGCGCGTCGGCGGTGTCGGGCGAGTCGGTCAAGCCGGATGCCGTTCGGAGACGAGTGCGAGCACCTTGCGGGCGGCGGAGGGGATGTTGGTGCCGGGCCCGAAGATGGCGGCCACGCCGGCTGCGGTGAGCATGTCGTAGTCCTGCGGGGGGATGACACCGCCGCACACCACCACGACATCGCCGGCCCCGGCAGCGCGCAGTTCCTCGATGAGCATCGGCACGAGCGTCTTGTGGCCGGCAGCCTGCGACGACACGCCGACGACGTGCACGTCGTGCTCGACCGCATCGCGGGCGGCCTCGGCCGGGGTCTGGAACAGCGGACCCATGTCGACGTCGAAGCCGAGATCGGCGAACGCGGTGGCGATGACCTTGGCACCGCGATCGTGGCCGTCCTGGCCCATCTTGGCCACGAGCATTCGGGGACGGCGTCCGTGGGCCTTGGCGAAGGCGTCGATCTCGCCCTGGAGCGACTCGAAGTCGGCGTCACCCTCGTAGGCCTTGGCGTACACACCGGCAATGGTACGGATCTCGGCCTTGTGACGGCCGAACTCGGCCTCCATGGCGTCGGAGATCTCGCCCAGCGTCGCCCGGGCCCGGGCCGCCTCGACCGCGAGTTCGAGCAGGTTGCCGTCGCCTCGGGCGCCGGCGGTGAGGGCGTCGAGCGCAGCACGACACGCAGCCTCATCGCGGTTGGCCCGCACTGCGGCCAGCTTCGCCAGCTGCTCCTCGCGCACCTTGGTGTTGTCGATGTCGAGCACGTCGACCATCTCGACATCGGCCGGCACGTACTTGTTGACGCCGACGACGATCTCCTCGCGGCGGTCGACGCGTGCCTGACGACGCGCGGCGGATTCCTCGATGCGCAGCTTCGGCATTCCGGACTCGACCGCGGTGGTCATGCCGCCGAGTTCCTCGACCTCGCAGATGAGTTCCCATGCGGCGTCGACGAGTGACTGGGTGAGCGACTCGACGTAGTAGGAGCCGCCGAGCGGATCGACGGTGTGGGTGACACCGGACTCCTCGGCGATGATCAGCTGCGTATTGCGGGCGATGCGGGCACTGAAGTCGGTGGGGAGACCGAGCGCCTCGTCGAACGAGTTGGTGTGGAGGCTCTGGGTGCCGCCGAGCACTGCGGCGAGCGCCTCGATCGTTGTGCGCACGACGTTGTTGTAGGGATCTTGCTCGGTGAGCGACCAGCCCGAGGTCTGGCAGTGCGTGCGCAGCATCAGCGACGCCGGCTTCTTGGGCTC